>JAJZJV010000018.1 GCA_021809925.1 Microcaldota archaeon
GTTTGCTCCTGGCTTCTTCTGCTGGCATCTCCTGAAGAAGTTATGGTAGGTCTTCAGAAGCCTGTTGCGTATGTCAACTCTAACATGGGCGTAGAGTTGCAGATATGTCTTGTCCTCCTTTATTATTCCGTTGAGGAACTGGTTTATGGTTCTTTGCGATATTTTTGAAGAAGAATTGGATTTATGCGCCTCAATCGTCTTCTAAAGTAGTTTGTTGTAGAGTCTTTGGGACAGAGATATGAAATTGTCTATGGCCGTCTGCCTTTTCTGGTCAGGATATATCCTGAACTTGTAGGCACGCATAGTTTCCATATTTCTTGTTTTGCATTCTTATATACCTTCTTACGCCCCTAACCCACCATTGAAATGATGGGTTTGCGGGGCGAATCATTTATCAGGCTCTTATTTTGTATATCTGTATGAAGGGAATCTTTCCTATTCTCATGACCTCCTCATTCTTCGCTATTCCGTTATTTATGAAAATTGATACAGAGCGTTCTCCCACGACATTTGCTGAAGAGATATCCATCTCAAATATTTCTGACTCGGCATCCTTTTCATCCTTTTTTTCCCCATTGTAGAAATCCGAGTACAGCTTCAGGTCAAGCTCCTTATTGCCTTCAGTGAAGACTTTGCCGAGGAGCTCCTCATCGCACAGGGCGAGTATTTCACCATTTTCTGTTCTGTGCATCTTCATATATATCATAAGCATTACCTGTATCTATAGAAGAAATAAAAGGTGGAACTGTAAAGAAGACCATACCAGAGCAGCCATAATCCTCCAGAGATGTTGTCTGTCGATATGGCCATGCCCCCTAATATGAAAAGTATTGATGAGAATGTCACCTCAGCCATGGAATTCCTAAGTGCCGAGAAGATCCTTATGCCTCCGAGATCGCTTCCCCTGGTCCATGTCTTCTTTGGAGTTAGGTTCAGCACTGCGGCTATTGCTGCCTTTGTCCTTATAAAAGCAAGTGAGAAATTGAGCATGAATACCATTATTCCCTTGCTCAATGACTTGAAGTAGATCTTTGTAAGTATAGCTGGGGTTATTATTGAGAGAACGAATGCCATTATGCCGAATATCTCAAAGTCTATCCCCAGATACTTTGATGTGAGAAATTGCTTTATCGTCATATGTGCAAAGGGCACAGCAGAGAAGACGATGAAAACAGATATGATCGTAAAGAGTATGACCATCGCCGAGAGGTAGTTCAATCCGAAACCATGGCTCATATAATCTATATTTGATATTGCTGAGATGGTCTTCTTCTTATTCTGTCTCTTGTCCCTCCTAAGGAAATAACTGAGGAATTGCGTATCTCCATAATTGTAGCGCCATTGCTGCTTCGCCAGCTCACTAAATGTGAAGATCGGCTTCCCAAGGGCGTATATCTTAGGTATATACAAGCTCTTGAATTCGTACATATCCGACTCAAAGCTGAAGAATGTATCCTCTATGACATACTCGGGGAACCCCCCAACCGACTCCAGCGCAGATCTTCTTATTATGCCACACGATCCTGCAAAGATTGCTGTGTTATTGAGCGCCCTTGAAGGCTGTATGAACCTGAAAAAGAACGCATCAAAGAGGTTGATTGTATCTGAGAAAAAGGTTCCTTTAGCATAGCTCTTCTCTGTCTGTATGTATGAGACATTCTTATCAGAGAAGTATGGAAGAAGGTCGAGAAGAAAGTTCGTATTTGTCAGGTACTCATCATAATCAAATATCGCTATAAACTCCTCCTTAGCGTTTACGAGCATGTTGTTAAGGGCCCCCGCTTTATATCCTGTCCTGACCTTTCTATGTATATACTCTATCTTGTGCTTCCTGCAAAAGAGCATCAGCTCGTCGTTGATCTCTTTCCTTGTGGAGTCATCCAGCAAGTAAAATTTTATCTTGTTTGATTGGTACTTCAGAGCCTTGAGCCTTAGGGCATTCTTCTCAACAACCGAGACGCTTTCATTGTAGACTGGCATAACTACTGCTACATTAGGCATCTTTTTCATTGGCTTGAGCGATCTTTTGATTCTCGATAGATACTCCTGATAGAAATAAGATCTGTAATAAGAATAAGAGGTTGATATATTGAAGAATCCTGATATCAATGAGAGAACCAGGAAGGATATCGCTATTATATACATATAAAAGGTATGCACGCTGTAAAGCAGGTACACTGAGAATGTTATGCTAAACAATGTTATTACTATAAAGAGCGAGACGCTCAAGAACCTGCTCAAAGGTTCCTTCTTGAATTCAACGTTCATATCAATCAGGGAGCTCCTACTAATTATTATCTTCATATTTATATTAGGGTAAGGTTTATAATGGAGATAGTGTCGAGGAGGGAAAATTCTCCCCTATTATTTTCATGCTTCCTATTTTCTGTTCATTTTATAAATAATGCCTACCATAAAGATAACAAAGCCCTGCCGGGGTGGCAGAACCAGGTAATGCGCCAGAAGACAAAGGCGAAACTCGAGATCTGGTGGCCTTCGGGCTTTCTGGGTTCAAATAAATCTCTTGAGATAAATCTAATCAAGAATCTTTGAGAGTCCCAGTCCCGGCGCCACATCATCAAGACTCAAGGAGCCGCTTTTTGTGAATTCGTTTATCAGTATGGTTGCATATGCACCAGAAGGGATCGAGAACTCAAAGATTGCATCAGAGCCTTCAACAGAATATGAGAGATCTTTAAATCGGTAAATAAGCGGTCTAAGAGTTCCCTTCATGCTCAATTCTGGCATGCCCGTTATCTTGAAGTTCTCTGCCTTAAGTCCTATCTTCTCCATCACTCCAGAGTCGTATTCACTAATAAGCCTGCTCTCTGTCTCATAGCCAACCAAGGGGCCTACAGGGAATCTACCATTCTCCCCCAGACTTTCTATATCCGGGAAGCCATAGAAATTTTCTCCGCACATAATGCTGCTCTCAAAATCCTCTCCAGCAACCCTCTCCTGGAGCGCAGCATTGAATATGAGTGCTTCGACAGAATGTACAAATATGAGCGAAAGGCTTCTCGGAAGTTTCCTTATTGCATTAGCATAATTCTCATACTTTGAAAGGTAATCAAGCATGCTCCTCTCTGGTTTAAGGTACTTTGGGAAATGTTCAAGCGCTTTCCTAAAGTCCATCGTTTCTAGAAGCTCTCTTCTTGCTTCAACAGCTTCTCCATTTTTTTCACCTTCCGTATCCGTAAGGAATGAGATCACTGCTTCTTTGAACTCATTTCTCAATATATGCATGCCAACTTTGAAATTGTTCATGCGCACAGACCCGAACCTCTGCCTATCAAAGTAATTGAGCGAGACCCCATTTAATTCCTCAAGTATCTTCTTTATAGCCTCGCTATCCTTCTCAATATCCCTAATCCTTATCCTGAACTCATTGCCAAGGTTGCTTCCAAGCTCTATTCCATTAGATCTCCACGCCCCATTGATGCTTATATCCTTGATATGAACTCCTCTTATCTTTTCCGGACTAGCACCATATATGCTCGCAAGCTGTACTGATATTGAGATCTTGTCCTTTGTTCCTGCATGACTTACAGATTTTTTGCCTCTGCCAGACCTCTTTGATATCTCTCTCAGTGCCCTGATGGTGTCCCATCCCCTCTTCTGAAGTACGAATGTGGTGAACTTCCCATCTTCTTTCTCTTCCTCGATCTCCCCATTCTCATATTTCCTGTCAAGCTCCAGCACCACTCCTTTTGGAGTTATCTCCTTAACTATAAAATCATCTGGGCTTGATTTGAGAGTTCCCCCCATGCCCTCGTTCTTGCTCAATGTAAGCATATTATCAATATATTGAGGCTGCAATAAGATAATAAAGGAGATACAGGATAGCACATTGAACATATGTTCTGTTCACTCATTTGCTAACTCTTTTAAGCATTGCCCTTCTAATCTCTTATCAACACAGTACGAGGCGCTGTAATTGGAAAATGAATCCTTTGCCGAGAAGTTTCTTTACAGGCTCATAAAGAAACACATATCTGGAAGCACCATGAGCTCCGCTCTTGATAGGGCCAAGTCCATGAATGACAAGAGCATACCTGCAACAATAACCTTTCTTAGTAATGTCCCTGAGAATAAGGCAAAGGCAAAATACATAACTTCCACATATATAGAATTAATAAGGAGGATTTCAAGGTCTGGACTTAAGGCTTCGATACAGGTTCCTCTAGCGCAGATCGGCGCACATATAGACAGGGATGCGAGTATTTCAAACTTCACAGAGATATTGGAAGCAGGAAAGCGTTATGGCGTATTCATATGGGCAGAGACCGAAGAACCCTCGCTGCTTTCAAAACTCAAGGAAGCTAGAGGTTACGGCCTCGCAACAACACTTGAGCGTGCAAGGGATCATCTCAAAGTTAACAAGCCAACATCATTAAAGATACTTTTTGACGGATTCGCCGAACATCTCGATCCTAAGATCGAGCACAAGAACATTGATCTGGATGAGATAGAGGTTCTCTCAAAGAACGCGAAGATGCTTGTTCTCTCTTTCCTTCCAGAGAATCATCTATGGAAGCTGCTCAAGAAACAGAAGTTCAGGAAGAGCCTTATATTTGAGGTACAGCTTGGCTCAAGCATGAGGAAGCTCCAGAAGGTGCAGAAGAAAGGCACAAAAGCCTGTGTCTATATCCCATTCGGAAAGGACTGGGTTGAATATGCGATGAACAATGTTCCTGAAGGATACACCCGATTCCTAGCCGGGAATCTGTTAAACGAAGGGGCATAGTGATATGAATGCTCTTGCAAAACAATGATTTTAAGGATGGAAGAGATATTCTTGTGACTGGTGCGAGCGGGAGACTTGGCAGGGAACTGATAAGCGAGCTGCTGAGAAAGGGTTATGTTGTCAGGGCTCTTGTAAGGAACAAGGAATCATGCATACACTTGCCTTCTGGCGTTATTCCTTATGTTGGAAACATTACAGACCAAGAGCTCATAAAGAGAGCTTGCCATAATACAAAAGCCATTTTCCATCTAGCTGCTATAGTAAGCGAGTACAGGTCCAATGCCAAGGATATAATATCTACAAATTACGACAGCGCAATAAGAATAGCAAAGGAGTGTGCGGCAAATAAATCAAAGCTGATATTCGCAAGCACTCTCGATGTCTATGGAAAGAAGAGGAAAGGAAGGCTTACAGAGGAGTCGATGACAAGGCCAACTGATATCTATGGGCATAGCAAGATGCTTGCAGAGCGTGCAATAGCTGCTTCTGGCTCAGAATTCACGATACTGAGGATAGCAACCATGTATGGGAAGAGCTATGACAATGCCTTCTTCAAGGTTCTCAGGGCAATAAGCCTAGGGAAGGCGTACATAATAGGTAAGGGCGATAACAAACTTTCCATGGTATCCTCAAGCGATGTTGTAAGGGCGATGATCTCAGCCATAGAGAAAGGCAAGAACTCAATATACAACATTTCTGACGGCACATCATTCTCACAGAGGGACCTTTTCAATATAGCTGCAGACCTTCTGAAAGTGAGAAGGCCATCAAAAAGGATAAGCGAGATAATAGTGAGGATAGTTGCCAAGAAGTATGGCATAGACAGCGATGAACTAAGATTCATAACAAGCGATAGGGATGTTAGCATAGAGAAGGCCAAGTCAGAGCTCGGCTTCTCACCAAGCACAGATATAAATGGAGAGGGACCAAGAATAGTTGAGAGATTCCTAGCAAAGCATGGAAGTTCTATTTCATATGGTTGATATGATGCAGATAAGAATAGGAAAGACTGAGAAGTACATTTACGAGAAGCTCGAAGAGAAGGGCGCTCTCTTATTCAGTGTTATAGATCCTGTAGATTACGATACGCCTGAGCATGGCATAAAGACTGCGATAGGTGCAGCCGAAGGCGGAGCAGACGCTATCCTGATAGGAGGAAGCACAGGTGCACAGGGGGAGCTTCTTGAGATAGTCTCAAAAGGGATAAAAGACACGGTGAATGTCCCAGTGATACTCTTTCCTGGAAATATAGCTACTGTTACTAAGAATGCCGATGCCTTTTACTTCCTCTCAATGCTCAATGCAAGGAACCCATATTGGATAACGCAGGTGCAGACTGTGGGTGCTCCTCTAATAAAACAGCTTGGAATAGAGCCTCTGCCTGTTGGCTATATTGTCGTGGCGCCTGGAGGAACTGTTGGATGGATAGGCGATGCAAATCTCGTTCCAAGGGAGAAACCGAAGATAGCTTCTGCTCTCGCCCTCGCCGGCCAGTACCTTGGGAATAGGTTCATAATAACGGATGTAGGATCAAATCCACAGTCGTTCGGAGAAGGACCCGTGCCTCTTGAGATGATAAGGGAGGTAAAAAAGACAATAGATGCTACATACATAGTCGCTGGCGGCATACAGAATGGTGACGATCTGAGGAATACTATAAAAGCTGGCGCAGACATCGTACAGATAGGCACAGCAATAGAAAGATCTGATCAGGCGAGGTCAAAGACCGAGTTCTTTGCGAAGACTATCCGAGAAGAAGCAAGGAAAAGAAAGAAGGCTTGACAATGAGAGATATAACTTCAATAGAGCTCAATCTCCTGGTCAGGGAATTGAGGGAGAAGATGCTCGGCTCAAGGCTGAGGAAGTTCTATGACCTCGGAAACGATTCCTTCAGGTTTGCATTCTACAAGGAAAATAATATCCTTATCTACCTTATGCTCTGCAAGACTATAAATGAGACAAACTTCAGCGAAGAGGCAGGGGAAGCGACGCCCTTTGCACTATCCATAAGGAAGCGTGTCCTGAATTCAAGGCTTACTAATTTCAGCCAGGCAGGAATGGATAGGATATTATCCTTTGGATTCATGCATCCTGAAGAATACTCTCTAGCGATCGAGATGTTCGGAGAAGGCAACTTTATCATAATAAACAAGCATGGCATAATCGAGTCCTGTTATAGGAATACATCGCATAAAGGAAAGGAAGTAAAGCCCGGAAGGAAGTACGAGATGCCAGCAAACTCGGATCTCACATTCGAGAATCTTGACGAGGGCCATATTAGGAATGCGGTTTCCGAAGCTGGAAAGTCAGAATCAAAGCTGATATCAGCAATATCCTCTGTGCTTAACATAGGCCCTCTTTATATCGAGGACATTATCCTGAGGGCAGGGCTAGATCCAAAAGGAAGTGCGGAGAGCGGAGTCGGAAAGCTTGAGAATTATCTATTGGACTTCTTCGAAAGAGCCAAAGAGCCAAAGCCAAGGATATACCTAAAGGATGGGGAGCCGCATGACTACTCAGTACTTCCTCTCATGAAATACGAAGGCCTAGATCTCAGGGAATACGAGAGCATAAGCCTTATGCTTGAAGATCTTTACTTCAGTGAGAGAAGGAAGGTAGAGGACAAGGGTGCCAGGAAGAAGAAGGAGCTTGAGGCATCAATAGCAAAGCAGAGGGAGGCACTGGCAGAGCTTGAAAAGTCTGCGGAGAGATATTCCTTGATTGGTAAAAAGATATTCGAAAGGATGAACGAGATTAATATTCTTATCTCTTATATTAACTCAAACAAGAGGGCAACGCTAGATGAGCTTAATAGTGTTGCAAGGAGCTATGGGATATGGATAGAGGCCATTGACCCAGCAAGGAAAGAGATTAAGGTAAAGATTGATGATTGAATGATTAAGGTAACAATATTGGGAACAGCTGGATCCTCTCCAGCAAAGGATCGCGGAATGCCCTCTGTGGCATTGACCTACGAAGGCGAGACTCTACTCTTTGATTGTGGAGAAGGCACTCAGATGCAGCTGTTGAAATTCGGAGTCAACCCTTCTAAGATAAAGGCCATATTCCTGAGTCACATACATGGAGACCATGTCATAGGAATAGCCGGCCTTGTAAGGACCATGGCGCTTAACTCACGGCAGGACGATCTCAAGATATTTGTCCCTGCTGGGTCCGAAAAGGCTGTTAAGAGCCTGCTTTCATTCGACAAGGCGATAATAAGCTATGAGATTAAGGTAATAGGAATGACTCGCGGAGAGATCTACAAGGCAAAGGATTATTCCATCAGGGCATTCAGTCTTGAGCACACCATACCAACATATGGATTTGCCTTCAAGGAGAAGGACAAGAAACGATTTATAATTGAGAAGTGCAAGAAGCTTGGCATGAAAGGTGTGATGTTCTCCGAGATTCAGCAAAAGGGATCCATAATTATCAATGGCAAGAAGGTAAGCATTGATAGCGTCACAACCGTAAATCCTGGCAGGAAGATAGTCTACGTGACAGACACGCGCCCAGCACGACAGACAGTCACCAATGCCAAGAATGCAGACCTGATAATACATGAGGCTTCTTATATGGATAGCGAGAGAAATCTTGCATCTTCAAGAAAGCACTCTACTGCAAAGGAAGCTGCACAGATCGCAAAGAAGGCTGGGGCCAGGAAGCTTGTGCTTACGCACATCAGTGCAAGGTATAAAGATCCGCAAGCCTTGCTAAATGATACGAAGCAAATATTTCCAAACACCATCGTTGCAAAAGATGGATACCATATATTTATTTAGTTTCCCGACAAATGAATAAACATTCTTATTTGGAGGCATCGTCTAGTGGTAGGATGACAGATTGACATTCTGTAGGCCCGAGTTCGATTCTCAGTGCCTCCATATTTTCCCAGCCGTCTCCTATGCCATACTCTCTTATTTAATCTTTTATATTCTATTTCTTCTCGATAAGATGGTTAATCAATGGCATGTTATTGCCGGAGCTCCTTCTTCTGGGAAGACGACGATAATAAAGGAGCTTGGACTTCTCGGGTACAATATTGTAGACGAAGCCGCTCGAATCCTGATTTCTTCTAAACTTAAAAATGGGATCTCAATAGAAGAGATGAGGAAGGATGACAAATCCCTTCAGAGAGAGATAATGGATCTCAGGCTCAGGCTTGAGGGAGATGCTCCATCTGACCAGCTTGCTTTCTTCGACACTGCGATACCTGACAATCTCGCTTATTATAAATTATGCGGTCTGAATACTGCAGAGCTGGAAGAATTTTCCAAGGGCAGATATGGAAGGATATTTCTTCTTGAACCTCTCCCTCTGGAGAAAGACGGCATTAGGATAGAAGATGAGTTGAAACAAAAGGAACTTTACAATACCATACTAGATATCTATTCAATAATAGGGTATAAGCCGATCATGGTGCCTAGCATGCCTGTCAAGGAAAGAGTGTCTTTCATACTCAGGCATATCAATAATGATATGTGACCGTGACATTCTCTATCGCTTCGTGCGTCGGATCAGTGTTTCCTATAGCTATGTTGACTCTCGATGGCAATACTGGGAATGAAACTTCTCCAGAAGCACCTATGCTCTTAGTGCTGTTGTATTGTATTCCATGCGAGCTCCAGGATACAGTGACATTCGCATATTGGCTATAACTTCCACTTACTTCTACTGTTAGATAGCCTGCATAATCTATATTGATTACAGACAAGGATGTCAGTGACCCGGCAGGCTGTATCAACGTCTGGTTTTCTATGAGAATCTTGCTTCCGTTTAGGTTAAGATAGGAACTTAAGCTCAATACTTCGCTGCTCTTATTCACGAGTTCGTTCTGCAATTCCTGCATATAAATGGAATTTGATGTGGAATCATTTATCGAATTGATTGCATTGCCAAGCGATGGGATCTGCACAGAGCCATTCTGTTTGAATGAGGCTATTACAGAATCTAGTTTCTGGCTCTCGCTTGTAAGGTTGCTGATCTCTCCCTGGATAGATTCTGCTTCGGCCTCAAGCTGCTGAAGTTCGGTGTTTGATGTTATCGCATTCGCAGGCAATGCATTTGAAGAGAGAATGTTTGATGATGTTAGCTGTGAGCCCGAAAGCTTGCCGTTTATTGAAGATATGAAAGAAGCAACAGAACCGTAATTATTTCCAAGGTATACAGCTATGATTGTGGCCATAACGAGAAATAATATTATCAGGAGCCCACTCTTGGGCGATTTATCTCCTTTCGTAGAATCACCGTTGCCCTACTCTTGATTCACATCATATATTATTTAATCTTACCTTAAGCTCCTCTGCCTCCAGTCTTGTTGTGAGTAAGGGTATCCTCTCTATTTGCGATATCTTTATTGCAAGTTTATCAACGCTGTCAATATTCTGTATAACAACTATCTTCGGCTTTATCGGAGCTACTCTTATTACAACCATTGGGGATCTTCCTGTGCTTACCTGGTCGAATATAAATGCCCTCTCATTCGTGGTTCCGAAGAGCCTAGGATACTCATTTGGAGATATTTCGAGTATCACCCTTAGGCTGTCTATTAGTGTATATCCAAAGAGCTTTATCGAGTCAAGCTGGTTTGGATTCGATATTATCTTTGCATCAAGAAGCCTTGCAAAATCTGTTCCGGAGATCGGCGCAGTGAAATCCTTGATAAAATAGAATGAACCTTCCTCCGATTCTTTGCTGAACTTTTCCAGATTTCTTATAACTTCGCCTCCTCTCTGGTTATCAATTGTAAACAAAGCAGTGATGAATCTCTTGATTATACCTACGCCAGGGCTTGTCCTTCTGTTACCTTCATAATCACTTATCGTTGATGTCGATATTTTCAGATGCTTTGCGAGCTCTATCTGCGATATCCCGAAAAGCTCCCTCCACTTCTTCATTGTGCTTCCAGGGCTTTCAGATAATGCTATCTCTCCAGCTATCCTCTCTTGAAGCGTATCCATACGTATAATATGTGAGGAAGGCTTATTAAGGCTTATAAATTCATAGCTGGAAAAACCGCGAATTTTAATCATGGGCTGAGAGAGGATGCGGAAATGTGCAGGATATGTCTCTGTCTGAAAGGAAATTCCGCAGCCAAAAAGCGGAATGTCAAATGATAGAAATTAGGATGCAGGCATAAACATACTCAAAAGAGCTACATCTGGACAAGGGAAAATCACGCCTCTGGAGATATTGTGATACCTTCAGCAATGAAGACTAATCTCGTTGAACGAGGAACTATGCGTGGTGTTTCACGATAACCAATCTAAAACACCAAACGAAAGCCAACGAGTTTCAGCCGTTGTAGATGCCACATATATTGACGAGTCTTTCCCTATAATTAATCATTCGAGCTTCTAGTCTTTCTTTTACGGCTTCTGGTTCTTTTGTTAGGTGGCTTCCTTCTCTCTTTCTTGCCATAGCTTTGATAGATACTCTTTACCTTCTCCTCTTCGCCCTCCTTATCTTTTTTGTTCCTGCCAATGGCTCCCCAAACTAATAGCCCCAAAGCTACAATAAGTATTATAGCTGGAATCAGGCTGTAGAGTGCAATGTTATTAAGTGCAGGATTGCTTGTCAGCTGTGCGATGCTCTCCGTGATTATTGTTATCTGGCTAATCGTTACATTGATTTTTCCTGAATTCTCGAAAATAAGGTAGTACTTGCCTGCAGGAAGCGTGTTTGAGGCATTGAGTCCATATAATATTCTGCTTCCATTTGATCCTGGCATTGTGCTGTTCTCTATTGCGAATATGACTCCATCTCCTTTAAGTGCAGTTATATTGCTTAACAAGCTTTCATTCATGCTTATCCTAGTACTTAAAGCACTGAATGCCGACTCATTTATTAGGTATATATTCACCGGCGCGCTGGAATTGTATGTCATTGTCACCTGGCTAATGTTTGCCAAGGCTATATTATAATCTATTTCCGTGTGCGGATTCAGCCTAGCAGAATAAGTATAAACATTTGGATTAAGGCTTCCTGAATTTGCCGGAGAGACTAGTATCGATGATACGAAGAATAATACCAGGAGCACCAAACCTCCGAGAAGAAACCTTTTGTCCATTGAAATCCCTTACTTTCTGGTTTTTTTAGTAATTAATATATATCAATTACACTAATTATTAAACATTGTACCTTCTTATGAAGTGGAAGAATCCGGGTAATTCCCAATGAAGCAAAGAGAGAAGACAGCCAAAACAGCCTCTGACATCGAGAACAACATAAAATTGTATGCAATAGTGGCAGCATTACTGGTATTAATATCTATATCTGCATTCCTGATGATCCCCGGAGGTTCCCGGCTAAATAAATGCGTCTCAATAGTCCTCAGTCAGGATAGGTATGCCTGCATGTCTTCATTGGCGCTCTCGACCAACAACGCATCAATATGTGGACGCATCAATGGCTCTTATGGCGCGGCATGTTATCTGAATCTAGCTGAAACGTATGCGAATGCCACCATATGCGGTCACCTATCTTCTTCAGATCGAGTTTCATGCGTCATGAATGTATCATATGCTAACCAGAACTATCATGAATGCGGCATGCTTTATGGGGAGAATGAAAGTGCATGCATGCAGAGGATAGCACTAAATACATACGATCCAAGCATCTGCAATGACATCCCAAACATGAGCGCAGCCACAGAATGCCTCACTTCTCTCAGAATTGTGGATGCTCTGGTAAAAAACAATGCCTCTTACTGTTCATCGCTTCCCACGAATAGCAATAGCTCATCCACTGCTTCAATACTCGCTGCGCTGTCATCCCACAATCTCTCAAGAAGCATGAATATATATATGGATTATCTTCTGTCTAATGAGAACGGGACGATGACTCCTAAGGATTTCTGTTATTATTCAATAGGGGTTTCAGCGATGAATCAGAGTGATTGCCTTATGATATCGAACCAGAGCACTCAGGAATCATGCTCTTCTCAGGCAGTACAAATAAACAACTCCACCTATGCCAATATGACTGGAATTAATTATACCAAGCTGATAAATTCATGCATCTCTACTGGCTTGAACAGCACATGCAGTTCGATAGCATTGGCGCATGCTCTTGTGGATATGAATATGACTGAGTGTTCACAGCTTCCATACAATATGTCAGGTACATGTTACATGTCGATAGCAGAGCGGCTTAACAATGTGAGTGATTGCAGCTATATCAGGAATGCATCTCTGAACTATCTCTGCGTGCTGAGCGTAAACTACAATTCTTCTTCATAATTTGTTGATGCTTAATGGAATGTATAATATCGTGCATAAAGAACACTCCAACCGGAAAGTCCTACAGTGCCATCTGCATTGACGGATCTTCGATATCTCTCATCGAATGCAAGAGTTATAGCGAGCTCTCTGTAGGAGAATGTGCAACTCTTGGCGAAGACGGATACCTTCTTGCTTCAGATGTAGATAATTGCAATGCAACGAAGAGTAGGATTACAGAAGGGGTAAATAATAGGATAAGACTTTCAATCAGAAAAGAAGCACATCAATCAAGATTCACAGAGCTTAATAAAACAACATCGTTGATGTGGGATAAGTTGTCCAAGGCTGCTTCTCTCTTTCTCAGAAAAGTTCTCTACGGTGCACCAATAATCATAAGGTTCCATAACGATATCGATGGAGCATGCACTGCGTATGCCGTCTATAAAGGAGTAGTGGATTTCTGCAATTCAGACTTTAGATCTGAGAAGCAGAACATGGTCTGGATAATGCATAGGGGCGTCTCTTACTCCCAAGCCGATGCATCATCTGACTTATTGATAGCGAACAATTACTCCTCAGTTGAGAAGCCATTGCTACTGATAATGGACTTTGGAACATCTGATGAGAGCAATAAGGGAATACCTCTCGTTAAAGATGAGTTTGATATAATATGGCTGGACCACCATCCAATAGAAGATGGGTTCATAGGGGAAGAGCTTGAGCATTATATTAATCCATGGCAATTCGGAATGGACTCCAATTACCCTGCAGGCTTCCTGGCATGCTCTTTTGTAAGGAGCTTCTCCAGTATAGAAACTGGCTATATCGAGAGAGCTTCTTTATATGGGGATTACAGCAAGTACTATCTTCCAGATGGAGAGAAGAATGACTTTGCTGAGATACTCGATCTTATAACAAGCGATACAAAACTCGCATCTTCCCAGCAGCTAGGTAATCTGACTCCAATGGAGATTGATGCCATATTAATGAACAAGGAGAAGAGAGAGGAGATTGCAAATTATGCTGCAACCAGACTATCTGAGGTATTGTACTCTGCAATGCGTTCCATAAAGAAGTACAGTGCTGGAACTTCAAGCATTTATGTACTCGACTTTGAGAAGGTGAGGGATGAAGAATCCAGGTATCCCCTTCCTGGAAGATTCTCTTCAAAGCTTCTTGACAAGATAGGAGAGAGCGTCACAGACGCTATCCTAATAGTGCATTTTGGAAAATACATATCAATAAGAGTAAGGGACGAGGCCGGTGACAGGCTTAGGATACTGGACATAATAAAGAATGCCAAGGAGCGCGAGCTTGGTGTCGAGGCTGGCGGAGGCCACAAGAACGCTGCGAGCATAAAAGTAGTAGATGAGGCTGTTAAGAAAGATGTGCTCAAATTCCTTATAGATTCAATCAAGCTTAAAGAATCTTCCTTCTTATCTGAGTAGTCTTGTTAGCGTCTCCTCCCTCTTCCTGCTTGCAACATCCTCATCGGCCATAGTAAATTCGGCCCCATGTATCCTTAATATACGTTCTATGTCTATCTGTGCCTTTGATTTCGCTCTCATTATCTGCGTCCACCCTAGAGAATCTCTTTTATTGATATTTGCCCTTCCCGTACCAAGCGCCTTCTCAAGAAGCGCCTTGTCATCAAGGCCTACTGCGATCTCAATGCAGGGTGTTGCATCCGTTCTTTTGTCATCAAGCAGAATATCCACGAACGAGGTCAAGCCTCTGGTCAAGGCGTGCTGCATAGCCACAAATCCATCAGAGTCTTTTTTATTTGGATCTAACAAAGGATGATTCAGCAGCATGCTGAAGATGTCTATGAGACCCTGCGCCGTAGCCAGCGTCAGCACAGGATAGAAGCCATCCTTGATTCTGCTGAATGCGTTTGGGTCTATTCTAGGATCATACAGGAGAGCTCCTGCACTACTTACATATTCCAAGCCCATCTCTTTCTTGCCTATCTTCGCTTCAAAGGAATTTATCGCCCTTCCCTCTATCACGTTCGCAAGGGGAACTTTCCCATACTCATCAGGAGCATTGGGATTTATGCCTACTCTCAGCAATCTTCGCACATTTCTATAATCTCCTTTCCATGAAGCCCTGTTAAGCCTTATCTCAAGCCTTCTTGTTCTATCTTCCCTGCCTTCGCGATATGCAATCGACATAGTAAGACCAACAAACAGAAGTATTATTTGCATCTCTCTTTAAAAAGCCTCTTTGCAATAGCATAAGCTCTCTTAAAAAATCAGCTTACGAAGTCATCTATTCTAGACTGTCTTACTATTCTAACCGTTCCCCAATACTCTCTTATATATTGGCTAATCTTGCTGTTCTTGAGATTATTCCTGATTGCGTCTATTGTGTATTTGTCTGAGGGATAGCCAGATCCCAAGTCTATTCCTAATCTATCTCTGATCTTCTCCATCTCCCTTTCTCGTGTAACTTTAGCTATTATGCTTGCAGTGGAGACTACTGGATACTTTGAGTCTGCCTTATGCTCAGATACGACCTTTATCATGCTCGGAGCTGTAGCTATCTGGCTTTTCTTTCCTTTCAACCCTGCCACCTTAAGTGATTTCTTTGACAACAAGCTTATCCTATGGCCAAATCTCTCTGGTTTTACATCAGGCGAATCCAGATAAATCCTTTTTGGCTCGGTTTCAAGCTCGTCTATCAGCTTAGCGAAATGTAAGGCCTCAAGTTCATTTATCGAGATGTGGTTCTTCATCGTCTCATTGATCTCCTTGTTGCTTATCGGATATGTCTTTATATCCTCTGCCAATGAGTATATCTCATCATAAAGAAAGAACATCTTCTTCCTTGTAAGGAACTTTGAGTCCCTTACACCTATCTTTATCAGCTTGTTTGTCTTTCCTTCTTTGATGCTCACAACACTAACAACTAAGGGACCAATTACAGCCCCTCTACCTGCCTCGTCGCCTCCAGCAATGATAATAAGAATCTACCCTGGTCAGAGGTTCTTCCTATCCACAACTATGAAATCATTCACTGCCATTACGCTTGCGTATGATACCTTTATCTTACCATCTTTGGCATCAAGTTTGTTGACGAAAGAACTATCTGTATTAGGTTCCACAAGCAGAGCATTTATCTTTCCGCTTACTTCATTTATCTCCGCATCCGTAAAGGTTCCTATTTCGAATCCATCATTCGTTACAACCTTCTTTCCTACGAGCTGCTCTGCGATTACATATTTTACCATGCTTCCACCATCCACTATATTGTTTTTGATAAGGCACTTACAATTTATATATTTATGGCTTCATGATAGTATATGAGTCTGCAATATAGAAAGGATTTTAAATGGATGATATTTCTGGAAGGTTTCTCTTCAAGGAAAAACAGATCCGCTTGCTCTTGGCATTAAGAGACGAAAGCAAAGAGTGGTACATCTCAGATCTTGCTAAGAAGAATGATGTCACTTACATACATGCAACAAAATTCGTCAACAGGTGCGAAGCTCTCGGACTGCTCTCTGTGGAAAACCATGGCAGGATAAAGAAGCTCCTTCTCACAGAGAAAGGAAAGAATGTCGCAGAGAGCATATACAATATACTAAATAGCATAAATGCAGAAAAGAAGGAAGAGTGATAGTTTTTATTCTTTGAGAATAAATGATGGATGTTTAATCAATGCTCCGATTGTCTAGCTCGGTCAAGGACGCAGCCCTCTCACGGCTGAAGCCCGGGTTCAAATCCCGGCCGGAGCATCTACTTTAGAAGCTCACGAATGATAAATCTAATTGGGAAAGGATTCAAAAAGTTGCCGAAGGAAGGAAACAAAAGGGGCAAGGCTGTTATTATAGTCATGAAGACTTTCTAAAGGTTGTTCAGAGAACTTAAACGACCTCATATAATGTTATTTATCCTCTTCAAGTAATCTCATCAATCTAGACCTGTTTTTCTCAACTATTGCCTTGAAGTCTTTCCCATAACTTCTGTATATGCTATCAATAGAGACATTTCCAACGAAATCACCTCTAATTCCAAGCCTCTCATTTATTTCTTTTAATTTATCTACTGTAGGCGCTTCTATCTCTACAAAAGTTGGTATCTCGGGCCATTTATCTATAGTTATATATGTGCTATCAAGTGTATATGCATCTCTCTCATTTTCAAAATATGAGAGCTTGTTTGAAATGCTGTTCAAGATCTTCACAGTATTTACAAAATTATCTGTCTTTACCTCATATTCTTCCATTGGCACAAAATCTCCCTCACCTTCCATCCTCTTGAAAGTCATCGTAGTCTCCTTTCCATCAGTCCTTACTCTAATCCAAGATTTACCGCTTCCAACTTCTCCTTCAAGCATAAGTTCAACTCTACTAAATTTATATTGTCCTGTATGCATGGCATTTAGTTCTTTCAGACGTCTACGTACCCCTTTCTCATCTACATTTAAAATTGCTACTTCTAGTTCTTTACCCATATTCTCACCGAATGCCAATATTAGAATAGGCAAAAGCTTTCCCCGACCTTGTCGGGGGCAGGAATCTAATCCTGCAATAAATATATCCTTTCTCTTCTAAAATCCTTTGACGGCGAGTGGACACGGTTTCGACGCGTCCGGATTTTTCGCCGCCGAAGTAATTCCATGGATAGTGTAAACCATGCAAAAAATATAAAGGGAACAAAATTCGACTGGCAGTATCACTGGTCGCACATCGTCTTCGTTACCAAGAAGAGGAAGAAGAACTTCAGGAAAGAATACAACAGGATCGTTGTAAGAACTGCGATCGAAGAAGCAGATACAAGTTTCGAAGGTTGGTTTGCCTATGCTGGGTTTGCCAACATATATACTCTTAGAAATAAACTTATGAATGAATATAGTGATTTGTTATCTGAATCAAAGCCTAAAACGTGTTAGATTGGGTGCAAAATGCCTGTCCTATACATAACCCACAGCATTTACTTCAATTTTGCTTGCAAAAGCTTCTAAAATCAGCGCGTACAACTTGGCTCTGGTCATTCCCTCTTAAGAGTCACGGGCTCCTTACTCTTCGCTGTCTCTCTGAAAAGTAGAGTGTAAGATGCGAAGAATGGGAATAATACTATGCCGCCTCCAATGCCTTCAAAGTATGGCAATAAGAGAAGCAACAATGCAGATATCAGGATTCTGAATGCATTTATGTAATATTCTATGTTTATCATAAAGACTGCCCTGTCTGCCTTCTTTCTGTCTTTATCTATAAGTGAGAAGAAGTTTGACCTCGTCCTGACATTCAGCGGCGTTGCAGCAAAAGTGAATATTCCTGCGAATATAAATGCATTGTATGGCGCAGGGATTATTGATGGAATAAAGAATACCAGTGAGGATAAAACTATAGCAGCGACGCTCAAGTCGACCATCTTGTTGCTGTATTGCATATCCTTAGTAAAGAAGTTGGCAGCTATCGTTACAAGGAATCCAAAGCTCAGGAATATTCCAGTGACAAGATAACTCTGTGTTGATATGAATACATATATTGGCAACAATACGGTAAATGGTATAAGAAACAATTCCTTTAATCCGTAAAATAGCTTGAACTTTGTGTACCTGCTCCCATTCAAAGCAGTGTTTTTAAGAGAGTATTTGAAGGGTTTCTCCTCGAGTCTTAGTCTTCCCATTATCAAAGCAGCAATGAAGAAGAATGCCGCTGCAGATATTAAATCAAAGCTGAATTTCATAGTACCGCTTAGGCTCGAAAACTGCACTAATACACCACCAATGAAAGGAGCTACAAGAGATATTATATTTATTGCGATGTTCCCATTTGATAATATCCTCACCCTGTTTTTTCCTCTCAATACATCATAATTCAGTACATTGTTTCCAGACCACAGGAATCCTCCTGCTATTCCATACAGCAATCCAAACAGCAAGAAATTTGATAATATTCCTGAGAAGACCATCAGCATTAGCAGTAGTGCTGCCCTTCCGATTCCGCCAAACATGAAGACATGCTTAGCACTATGCTTCCCATATAAATATCCTGACAATGTGAATCCGAAAGCTATTCCACCAGCAACCAGTATCTGGTACAGCAATACTTCTGTATAAGAACCAGCGGTGAAGAAGTAAAGATTGAGAAATACGCCAACTAATCCGAATGCGAATGCAAGGAATCCATAGCCGGCATAGTAATGGCCGACGCTCTCAAGTTTAAGTTTCATAGAAGGTCTGTCGCCTATGGTCATCGGCGGCTTGAGAATAACATTATGTCAATCTAATTATTAGACATTATGGTAGATCTTAACATTAGGGAGTTGACACTTGCATCCAATCACCTCGTCAATTTAGATACACTACATAACATATCTTATTGCGTAGGCAAGAAGACAGGAAAAGATATGAACTGAGACCTTTTTCAAACTTACAAACCTGTTTTTTGCCATTCTAAAGGTCTCTTTAACACCGTGAGCGGGAAATCCCACGCCCTCTTCAGAGGGTTCCCTTTAGGGGTGGGATGAAAGCGAACCGCAGAAGTAGTAGCCCAGAATCATCAGGCGAATCTCCATCTGGGAAAATTCCCTTTTTCCATTCGGGAGAAAATGGCATCAGACCATGTTTCACTTGGTACTTTCTCAGTTCAGCGAAAATTGCCTCATGGACTTAAGGCCTTACAAAATCTCCCCGAGCGTAGATTTCGGCGTGTCCCGCCGTATAATATGATTTTGTCGCAAACATATGTATTCATTTTTGTTCCATAATCTATATCCATGTTTCACTTGGGAAGCCCATGCCGTTTACGGGTGGGAGGATGTCACGTCATAAGAAAACGCGTTCTATCACCTACCTTTCCATAATCTGGATCTTCCGGAGCCCCTGGCTGCTAAGAAAGCTTGAAGGCAGAAGAGGAAGGATAAGCCAGATGGGAAAAGAGATGAGAAGGATCCGTGGCATGATATATCAGCACCCTAAGGAACACAAGGATTATGGATATCTCAATATGATTATACTGTAACAGATGCAGGGAAGCCGGCGCGGATGTAATAATATGTTGGCGATCTTATTACATCTTTTAGCGTAGTGGGTGGTTTGGAGGGGTCAAGAAACCTGACCGCCCTTTAGGGCGGAGATGAATTGAACCCTCCAACGCAGAAATAAACGTTTTCTTATCGTTATTCCATCAACGGCAGCGCCAG
>JAJZJV010000002.1 GCA_021809925.1 Microcaldota archaeon
AAATTATCTCGCATTGCGAATAAAAAAAAGTATGCACAGTCCGCAATGGAGTACCTGATGACTTACGGATGGGCTATACTGATTATATCTGTGGTGCTTGTCGTTCTATTCTCGCTAGGCATAACAAGTCCCTTCTTCTTTGCGCCTAAAGTGTCTCCGGGAAGCTGCCATGTCTCCAGACCAAACGGCCCCGGATCTTCTTATGATATAAACTTTTTAGGAGTCTGCAATGGGGAGATACCGCAGTATGTGGCGCAGTTCACTGGATTGGGCGGCGGTTCCGTACTTGCTACTGAACAAGCTCAGCCTCTCAGCGCGATGACGGTTGTTTTCTGGATATATCCTACTAACAATGGCTACTGGGGTAATCCTAACAATTTTTGGCAGAATGCATTAAGTGGTTCAGGCGGATGCTGGAACAACTATTATTTCTACCTGGAAACTGGTGGGAACCCTCCTCTAGAGAGCTGGTCCATAACAAATACCCTGGGCGGGATATATCGCGACTTTCCATATGTTCCTATCTTTCCAGACAGATGGCAGCAGTTTATTGGAACATATAATGGTAAAGACCTAATGGTCTATCTAGATGGAAAACCTATCAGCAACCCCGTCGCCGCTAGTGGCCTTGTCAATTACAATGGATTGTATCTAAGCAACTCCCGTGCACCGCCTAGCGCAGTAGGATGCGACGAGATATCGGGGGATATCTCAAATGTTCAGATTTACAAGACAGCGCTTTCGGCCCCAGAGATCAAGTCTCTTTATCAAGAAGGTATCGGCGGTGCACCAATTAATCTAAATAATTTAATAGGCTGGTGGCCCCTGAATGGCAATGCAAATGACTACTCCGGAAACAATAATGACGGAACCGCCTCAAACGTAATATGGTCAGGCACATGGTGGCAGAGTTATACTCAGCCTTAAGTGAAGGTATGAAAACACGAGCAAGAAAGAAGATCCAATCCGCAATGGAGTACCTGATGACTTACGGATGGGCTATACTGATTATATCTGTGGTGCTTGTCGTTCTATTCTCAATGGGCATAACAAATCCGCTCTTTTTTGCTCCGAAGGCCACTGCCGGAGGATGCCAGATTATCAGGCCGAATGGAGAGTGGACATCATATGATATAAATTTGCTAGGTATCTGCAATGGAGCGATACCTGAATATGTCGCACAATTCAATGGTAAAAGTAGTTATATTGGGCTTAATAATGTACCGCAGACAGGAAGACAATTTACGATTACTGCGTGGATTAAAGAAAACGACTCTTCGACTCCGCGGGAGGATATACTGGGTGCGATGGGCGCATATCTAAATCTGCAATCAGGAAAAGTCTGCCAATGGGTAATTAATTCCAACGGATACCTGTGTTCCACACAGTCTGTTTCAAGCAATCAGTGGGCATTTGTTGGTGAGACATTTACTCCAGGAAGCTCAGGTACTGAAACAGTATATCTCAATGGACAGATAGGCAATACTATAACAAAAGGCATGGGCGGATCTTCTGGAACCAGCGGAGGGGATATAGGAGTTTGTGCTTATTGCGGTCCTGTATTTTGGTTCAACGGCGCAATATCCAACGTACAGTTTTACAATACTTCATTAAGCCAAGGCAATATAGAAGCATTATATGTCGAAGGCATCGGAGGCGCTCCGATAGATTTGCGCAATCTTCTCGAGTGGTATCCCCTCAACGGAAACGCCAATGACTACTCCGGAAACAATAATGACGGAACCGCCTCAAACGTAATCTGGTCAGGCACATGGTGGCAGAGTTATACTCAGCCTTAGGTGAAGATATGAAAACACGAGCAAGAAAGAAGATCCAATCCGCAATGGAATATCTGATGACTTACGGTTGGGCGATTTTGATAATTGCTGTGGTGCTTGTCGTTCTATTCTCGCTAGGCATAACAAATCCGCTCTTTTTTGCTCCGAAGGCTCCTCCTGGGAGCTGTCAAATCGTGAGGCCGAATGGACCTGGAACTACTACCGATATAGCGTTGGAAGGGGGCGGCCTGTGCACAATGCTGCCCGAATTCACATCAACTCTTGCGCCTGTGACCACTAATCATGGTTATTACAGCATTAATAGCATACTGCAGATGCCCACAGGAAGCAATCCGTGGACAATAACCGCGTGGGTCTATGACAATAACGCCGGACCTAATACACCGAATATAGACTGCATGGTATTCTCGTATGGCTATATAAATGGAGTAAGGCTTGAGATAGATGGGGATGGCTATTACGAGGTCGACGTAAATGGAGGATACTATGATCAAATATCTAATCCATTCCCAAACTATAACTGGATGTTTATCACAGCAAGCTATGATGGAAAGACGCTGTCTGACTCGATCACCTTTAATGGAAAGACTTACTCAGCATCGACTACAGCAGCCAGCCCTTATCTTACACCGGGGCTGCCGGCCTACATAGGATGGGATCTGAACCATCCAGATGAATGCCCAGCAAGCATAGCAAATGTCCAGATATACAATACAGCATTGAACCCAGCTGCAATAAACTCCCTTTATCTTGAAGGAATAGGCGGAGCGCCGCAGGAACTGAACAATGTTGTTGGATGGTGGCCGCTGAACGGAAATGCCAACGATTATTCAGGAAATAATAATGACGGAACAGCTAACAACATCGTATGGTCTGGAAATTGGTGGCAGCAGGGAGACTATGTGATTCCTTGACATCATTCAGCATTCTTGAGATCTGTTTCGCGCTTTCCTTTAAGGCAAGAGGAACATATTCCAAGGCCGGAGTTGAAGTGTTTTGTACAGGAATGCTTTCCGCAGAGAGCACAAACGTATTTGGCTGGAGCGCCGCATACATAACACAGAGTACTTATATCTGACATTGAATCATTCCTCGAATACGCCAAGAGTCCTTAAGAGATCCTTAGCCTTATCAAGGGAGAGGGGCTTGAGGCCTTTGCTCTTAGCATATCTGCATTGGTATCGTATGTAAGATTCATTAACATTGGTGTGAGGGTTGATCTCCTTGCACCTGTTGATGTATTCGTTTATCTTCTTGGACGCGTCTTCCTCGCCCAGCCCTTTCACATTTACGAGATACGGTGCAAGTATCAGGTTAACGGTTCGATGCCTGACATCGTCTATCGGAGTTTCCATCAGGTGCTCTATCCAATTGTAAGTCCTATTGTCTTTCTTTTCTTCTTTCCTTTCGGCCTCTGGGACATTTATCCTTTTGGCATATAGAAGCACTTCCTTAGGAAGATCTTTTGCAGGTATTGGAAGATTCTTCTTTATCTCTAACGCAACGGCACCTTCCAAAAACCTTGCGCATCGCTCTTTTGTAAGATATACAACCCCTTTTGAGAGTTCCTGATTCTGAAGAGAGAATTGTGCGTTTCTCGGGGCGGACTTGAGAAAATTTACGAAGCTTATCCCGAATTCTTTTCCTTCGGGAAGGAATCTTATGCCCAAGCTTCCTGCAATCTTCATAAGAATCTCATTTGAGTCTTCGGATAATGCAGCCGAAGCCCTCCCTGCCTCGGCTTTAATGTATTTGGGTATCAGCGAACGATTCCCTGTAGCGCTAATCAGCATTCTTGAGTAGATATAGCTTAGAAGATGTATGTACTTTATCTCTTTCATTGAGGTATCTTCAAATTTTTTCTCTGAACCATCCAAATCCTTCTCAACCCGTACTTTTCCGTATCTCAAAAATCGTTCCTCGAATCTAAGACCCATGCTGTTAATTATCTCTTTGGCTTCGCTCGAGAAAGGATACTTGTAAGCGATGTCTAATGCCTGATCACTGATCTCACTAAGCTCCATGATATTTATATATTGGCAAGATTTATATCACTTAATTGGTTGTGTTTGGATGGTATACCTTAAGGCTATTGAGAGTGTTGATCCTGAACTGGCCAGAGAGATACATGGCGAACTTAATAGGCAGAGAGAAGGATTGGAGATGATTCCCTCTGAAAACTTTGCCAGTGTTGCAGTGATGGAGGCTCTGGGCTCTATCCTTACTAACAAATATTCAGAAGGGTATCCTGGAAAGAGATATTATGGCGGGAACCAGAACATAGATTTAATAGAGAGAAGAGCTATCAATAGGGCAAAAAGCCTTTTTGGAGTTGTGCATGCGAATGTTCAGGCTTATTCGGGCTCTCCGGCAAACTTTGCTGTTTATATGGCTCTTTGCAGTCCTGGAGAGACGATAATGGGACAGAACCTTTCTGATGGAGGACATCTGACGCATGGTTCGAAAGCGAGCATAACAGGCAAGCTCTTTAATAGCGTGCCTTACCACGTCAACAAAGAAGGCTACCTTGATATTGGGGAAGTTAGGAAGCTTGCTTTAGAGCATAAGCCAAAGCTTATCTGGGTTGGCTCGACTGCTTACCCAAGAAGGCTTCCATTTGAAGAGTTTGGCAAGATAGCGGATGAGTCAGGAGCTTACCTTGCGGCAGACATATCGCATATATCCGGGCTTATTGCAGGAGGAGCGCATGAGAGCCCCGTTAGGCATGCGCACATAGTAACGACAACTACGCACAAAACGCTCAGAGGGCCGAGGGGCGCAATAATCATGGTCACAGAAAAGGGCATTTCAAAAGATCCGGAGCTTCCTGAAAAGATAGACAAGACAATATTCCCAGGGATGCAGGGAGGGCCGCATGACCATGTAACTGCAGGAATCGCAGTTGCATTAAAAGAGGCTTCTTCAGAAAGCTTTAAGGAGTACGCAAAGCAGATAATTAGGAATTCTGTAGCTCTTGCGGAAGAGCTAAACAAGAATGATATTAAGCTGGTAACAGGGGGAAGCGATAATCATCTTATATTGATTGACCTCACTCCCTTCGGGCCAGGGAAGGGAGTTTTCGCACAGGAAGCCCTTGATGCTGCATGCATAACCACTAACAAAAATACGGTCCCAAATGAGCCTTCTTCACCGTTTTATCCGAGCGGCATTAGGCTAGGTACTCCAGCATTGACTACAAGAGGCATGAGAGAAGATGAGATGAGGAAGATCGGCGCACTCATTTCAAAGGTAATAAAAAGCGTTAAAGATTATGAACTTCCACAAGGCAAAGCAGAACGTTCCGAATGCCTAGCCAAGTTCCGCGAAGAGCTTAAGGGCGAGAAGGTAATAGAAGAGGTTAGGGGAGCGGTTCTTGAGATATGCAAGGAATTTCCACTTTACCCCGGACTTTAACCCTGCTTACTTGAATGCTTTCTTTTTTATTGCTATCCTTATCTCAGAATTCAGCCTGCCAATCTTGCTCTCCGATAGATCCACAAAATCGAAGTGCCTTGCTATGGATGGATGCACATCATTAATCTTATGGTAAGCTAGCTGCATTAATCTCCGATAATCAGGATGGCCTGCTGGAGTCGTCCTCAGTTCTACCATATGCGCAAACTGCCTTGCATTTGTCCGATAATACCATCGTGCATTGAAGCTGTATGTAACAACGTACTGCGCTTGGAAAGGCATTTTTTCTGAGAGCTTATTAAATAGGGAGATGACATTGGCCATCTTGCTTTCGTAATCGTCCTTTATCCCTGCCTGCTCATACTCTTCGCGAGTATTGTAGCCCAGCTTAACTGAGAATCTCTGCCTTTCCTGGGTTCCTATTCTATGCCTTTGGAGATCCCTGTATATGCCAACCCTACCGCAAAAATCGAATAGATAATCGAGATTTTCAAATGCCCTTCCTAGCCTCTGCCGCCTATTCCCCCGCTTTCCAGAGTAGTTTGATATCAGCTCGCTTCTGGCCTGGTGAGGCATTGCACTTGATATTTCCATTGATTGGCTGAATGAGTTTCCTTCCCCGTACCTGTAGATTATTGCGGCGGCCAGAATTATCTGTGCTTTGATATCAGGATCCTTGCTGCTGATTCCGGTATAGTCTACCAGGAGAACAGCGCTTTTGTCAATGCGAGTTTTGCTTGCTGAGAGTATCGCCTTAACCTCGCCTATGCTCTTAAGGTTCTTTTCCTTAAGGAAGGAAAGCTGCGACCTCCCGTGCTTCTCTGGAATTCTCTTTAGTAGAGATGGTACAATATTGCTTAGCTCTGAATGCATTCTTTTTCCTATCCACGCACATTCAGAGAGCGGTGAGGATTCCAACTTCAATATTATATTCTCATAGGATCTTGCATTGCAGCTTATGCCAACATGAGTTAATGTTGCCATTGGAAGATAATCGCGCACGAAGTCAAGGGCGTTCGCCTTGATCGCATTCTCATAAGATTTTTTGAGGTCCTGCTCTGTTACATTCTGAGACTCTTCAATGCTTTTTGTGAGCTCTGTTGGCTTAATTGCAAGATCCCCTATCCTAAATGTCTGAGATTCGAAGGGATTTGCTTCCCGTATCTCTTTTATCATTGGTTCTGTATGCCTCGAATAAGAGTCAAAGAGGCTTCGCATTAGCTCAAGATACTCGTCACTGTGCCTTGATTGCATTATCTCAGGGTCTTTATAGAACATGTATTCCCCGTTGGGAAGCTTCTTGTCGAAGGAAACATACCTGCTTGATTTTTCGATATATGAACCGAACCTGCTGTCTTCTATCTCCTTTGCAGCGACATTTGATACGAATTCGCATGATAAGGGTATGCCGCCTGCCATCTCCTGTATTGAATCATCGCCATAATCGACAAGCCATGATTCGAAGAATTCCCTTCCGCGGTCCTTGTTTGGTAAGAATTCCTTTAAAAGAAGACGCCTTCCGTTCAGAGTGGTTCTGCTGTATCTTGAGAGAAGAGCTCCAGACTGCTCCTGTGTGAGTGAATTTGTCTTTATCGCAAAGACATTGGAATCGTTATTTGTGACATAATTGCTGAGTTCTTCGGCTTCTGCTTCAGTAAGATCCTCCACGAGAACGCCTTCATCATTCTCATCAAACTTGATTCTGTACTCAGGCATAGAACCAGCAATAGACTTAGGCATAGTATATTTATATGACTTTTGAGTAGCAAGTTGACATCTGGAAATCCAACCATTTTAGATAAAGTTTGAGTATATCGAGAATTATCATGGATGGAAATGTTGTATGCCTCTGCAGAAATAGATGTAGAGTTCTGCATATGCAGTGACAGTGTGATTGGATGTAAATGTCAAGCCCTTGAATTTGAGGATGTGATGCCTTTTTAGGTATTTCAGTTATAGGATACATGATGATTCAATGGTAATAATTGAAGAATACAAACAAGCAATAAATAATCTGTTCCACCCGGGGTCTATAAATAAATCTATGGGAATAGTTGACGCATTGATGTATTACTGGAAAGCAACCTTGATACCTTTTGCTATAACTCTGGTAGAGATTATAGCAATTGGAGGAATCTTTGCATACCTGCTCAGTATTGCGCAGCTAGCAATCCCATATATTGGCATACTATTATCAGTAGGATTGCCTATATTTGCAATTATCTGGTGGTTGATAATAGTTCCGCTGAGCTTGCTAATAGATTCATTTGTGCTTCATGTATTTGGGAAATATCTGTTCAAATGGTTTAAAGGAGAGTATGCAGATACATTTGCGGGCTCTGTTTATGCAATTGCTTCTGGGCTCTCTTTTATCTGGATACCAGTTATTGGGTTGCTGATAGCTATTTTTGGTAGCTTTATAATAGAGCTTATTGCAATAGCAAATCTGAACAAGACAACAGCAGTGAAAGTGCTGTTAGCAGTCATAATAGGTGGGATAATTTTAGATTTGGTATTCTTTGTTATCGCACACCTATAATCAATGCCTGCCCGTGATTAAATAGCTCCTTCTTTTCTTAGGAGCTTCTCCTTCTTTTTCTTTCCTCCAGGCGCAGAATAATTCCCTAGATCTCCATCTGACCGTATCACCCTGTGACATGGAATTGTTATGGTGAGAGGGTTATTTCTCAGTGTACTGCCAACAGCTCTGTATGCCACTGGATTCCCTGCGGCTTTGGCAATTTCCTTGTATGTTCTTACTTCCCCAAGAGGAATCTTCATCGTCTCGATTAAGACTCTTTTCTGAAATTCAGTAAGGCCGTAGGTGTTAAGTTTTTTTATTGCCTCTGTTTTCTCCATAGGATCACATGAACTTGCTAAGGTTGAACTGTCCAGTCTTGTTGTCTATAGCATCTGTCTGGAAAACGTTGTCTATCTCATCTTTCAGCAGGATGAGCCTCTGCCGTATATACATGTCGATCTCATATCTTTCAGCCAGGTTCATTGCCATTGAGAGGTATTTCTCAACACCGCCTTTTGAGATTGTGAGGAGAAGCTTGCCGCCATCTTTTGTGCACTTCCCAGAAAGAGGCACTCTCCTGTACTTTGAATTGCAATCAGAGCACCTGAATATCTGCTTTGAGAATGAGTGGAGATTTCCTATAAGATCCGGTATGAAGTGACTCAGAATCAGCCTCTTCGCTGCATCCCTCTTGTCTATGGCAAGGATGGTATCCATCAGCTTGAACTCTGCGTCGACCTTGTCTTGCATAGTCTTCAATTGCGTGTATGAACTCTTCTTTGGAGCGTATGTTATCGAGTCTGCAGAGGAGAGATGTGTGAAGAGAAGATTATTGAAAGCAGTATTGCTCTTAAGCCTGTCTTCCACAAGTTCTATTTTCACATCTGAAGGATACGGATAGTCCTTCGTCTTCTCATAGAAGGAAAGAGGATATTCTGATACCACTTCCATTGCATGCGCTTCGTCATCCACCTCTTCTGGCATCACATTCAGAGTAAGTATGAGGGGAGTGTCCATAGTTCCACCTACGCTGGTTGGAAGATATTCCTTTGAGAAATTTATCAGTAGATCAAGTAGCAATATTGTAGTGTCTTCGTCGCCATCACAGTTCCTTCTTCTTGCAGAGATCACGTAAGGATGCGCGAAACCAACATTTGCAGAAGTGAATCCTATCACTCTATTGAGCACTCCGCAGGAAGTGTGAGGTGATAGCGTCACAACTAATTTTCCCACGAGATCACCTGTTGATGCAGCACTGTAGAAAGGAGGCAGATGATAGAATGACTGAAGGAGCTCATCCATGAACTTTGAGACTTTCAGTATGTAGTCTGCGCCTCTTCGATTGAGTATTACATCCTGGTGCTTAAGCTCCAGCAATTGATCATCAGAGACCAGATCGTTTCCAATATAATCCTTCTTGTAGCCTAGTGAACGCAGGGTTTCAACAGAGGTGCCTACCTCCTTGGGGTAGAAATGTGTTATAGGTACATCAGTAGCATCGAAGCGGGAAGTGCCGTCCTTGAAGATGTAGACGCCATGAAGAGCACGCAAGATCCCTTTATCTATTGGCTCTATAACCTTGTCCCTGTTCATCATTCCCTTGACCCCTTTTATTGTCTGTGGAAGCGTGCTTACATGCACACGTTTCATTGATTCGGAAACTGCCTTGACAAGATCCATCTTACGCCTTGTGTATGCCAAGGCATCTATATTACATGTGGGACACTTGACTCCATCAACGAGAGATTTGCAATTAGGGCACTCCCTCTGTAGAACTGCCCTTGACCCGCATTCGTAGCAAAATTGGGTAGATATAGTTCTCTTGCAGCTTCTGCAATAATAAACTGCCATCTCGGCTTCTAACTCTGACTTGAATCTTTTTGAATCGAGCAAGTATGCCCTGGTTAGATTTCTTTCCTTTCCACCATAACTGCCTATCGGGAAGAGAACATTTGGAGCAGGCTTCATGAGGCGCTCCTTTGCTTTTTCAGGCCTGCCAATTCTTGTGCCTATGACTGTTGATCTCTTTGGTATCTTGAATGGAGCTATGCAATTCAGCATAGCCAGCTGATTTTCATAAGCACCTTCATACTTTCTCATAACGTCTCCGAAATTCTCTACAATCCCTTCTTTTGATACGAATCCGAGTGAGGAAACAATGCTCTGCGCATCCTCTTCCAAGATAATGATTTTTCCATCGATAGGCTTGTGTGGTACATTGATCAGCTCAAGAGTCCTCTTTTCGGAGGGATTGTTCTCCAGGAGGAGGTCTTTGAGATCAAATATGCTTGTTCCTTCCCTGATATTTCCGCTTGCCGCCATATGCATTGCAAGTGATTTGATTGCATCAGTTTTTATATACTGAAACTCGTAAAGGAACCTTGGATGTATCGGCACACTATACTTGACTGATAGATCGAATGCTTCTTTGAAGCATATCCCCTTTTTAGGGAGAGCGCCAGCAAACCCAGCATTCTTCAGCTCTGCCTCCCAGTACTCCTCAACGTAACTTGTAGGCTGTAGAGGGCTGTTTGATTTTTTGAAATCGCCATATGTCACAAGCATATCTCCAAGAGAGAGGATCTCAACAATATCATCCTTTAGTGAGAGCGCGAGCTCTGCATCGTTTACACGCAGAGCCTCTCCTGAACGAAGCTTTATGAAAGGGCCTTCTATGCTGTCTACAGGAACGGCGACGCAGCCTTTTCCTGGGAACTCTATCTTAACCTGAGTGCCCACTGCAATAAATCCAGTAGTAAGAATCATCGAAGCAGGGCTGAATCCCTTTGCAGCGATGCCGGTGAACCGCGACCTGCCATACCTTAATCTAAAACCACCCTGGAATCCGGGATAGGATAGGATAGGCCTGCCAGCTACAAGCTCATCAAGAAACTTTGATGTGTCCTTTTTCTCTTCGGATTTCTTCACTTCCACGCGTATTATCTTGTTAAGCCATTCCCAATCCAGGCCTGCATTCTTTGTTTCTTTAATTACCTTTTTGGCCTTCTGCGCTATGCCCTCGCATAGAACCAATGGGACGCCTCCGCGGACTCTGTTTGTTATTGGTACCTCCTTCCCATCGTACCCTATTCGTTTAAGGTTGGCATGGGCTCCGATATCTATCGGATCGGTAGGTACGCCATCAACACAGATAGGACAATTGCTCACTATTACTCTTAAATCATCGTCGCTAGGCTTGTACTGGAGCCTTGCCGCTCTGGTGTGATAAAGTTCTGCTTCCTCAACGTATCGCTCTATCTCGTCCTGTTGCGGTTTGAATACACCTATATTGAAAAGTTTCCGTGCATAATCTGCAAGTGCAACAGACATTGCTGCCCCTGTTCCTCCTGCACCACGTATCGGGCCCGCATAAACCACAGCTATATAGTCAGTATTGTCATAATTCTTATATCGTTTAACACTTTGTATGCCTTCGGTTGGTGCAACCAGTATCCCTTCAGTGAATATTGCTACCCCAACCCTAACCGCGACCTCTATCCTTTGTATGGTCTCGTACTTGTCAAATGCACTGTTTGTGCATATTTCCTTCACTACGGCAAATGCGAGAGAGCTCCTTGATTGGCCAGTGTATGCTTTTCTAATTATTGCTTCAATTCCATCAACTTCTGTAAGTCCCTCTACTCTGCTTGCAAGGTCCGGGGCTGGCCTTACCTCAACATAAGGCCTTGGATCGTAACCTTTAGATCTTGCATCCTTTGCTACCGAGAACGCCTTCTCGAATTCTTCTGACAAGCTCTTGAAATATTCTTCAGTATCCAAACATACACCCAATTATACATTATTGAAATCAACAACAGACATGTCTGCCGTCTTGTGCTCATACACAGGGACTACCGCAGGAGTAGGTATATGCCCAAGCTTGAGCTGGTACCCGGTTCTTGATTGCCATGTTCCGCTATTTATTATCAGAGTTCCATGGTAATCAGAATAGCCATTTTTGTGGACGTGTCCCATATGTAGAACGTCTGGAATCTCATCTATAACAAGCGCATCCTTTTTTGAAGGTATTATAGGATTGTTACCATAGATAGGGGATAAATGCCTTCTACGCAGTATCTCAAGCATCGCAACTTCAGGCTTGGAATAGGTGCAGCCAGGAATTCCCTGTATAACAGAGTCAAGAGATGTGCCGTGATATGAGAGGATCTTTGTACCATGCAAAGTCAGGTATCCAGGATTAGAGATGTAATGCACATTCCTCTGCACAAAATCACCTATCAGATCCTTCGACAGTATTGGCTGTGGCTCGGCCCTCTGGACAGCATCATGGTTTCCAGTGAGTATGAATACCTCGATGTAATCAGGAATGTTTGACATGAAATCAAAGAAAACAGAATATTGCTTGTATATGTCGGTTATGTTAAGTTCCTTGTCCTGATTTGGGTAGATTCCGATTCCGTCGACCAGATCCCCACCCACAACTACGTATTTTATCTTCCTCGCAAGATCCTTGCGATAATTCACCCCACCATTGAGCCATTCCAGAAACTTGCTGAAGTGGTTCTCCATAAACATCTTGCTGCCAACATGAGCATCAGAAATAAGTGCAGTTGCTACATCCTCTTCTGATTTCTTTCTTGAATGAACTGCTATGTCTGGAAACACTATAGAGCTAGCCATGACAAAAGGGCTTGAGAGCTTTCCCCTCACAGCTATAACCTCATCGGGAACGATCCTCGATGCCAGATCAAAGAGGCTCTCTCCCTTTACACTATATTGCGACTTCAGAAAGAGGACTTTCGCATTTCCAGTCTCATCTTCCAATGTGATAAGGACATGACCATTCTTTGTTATTATCTTATCGTAAACCATGCCAACTATCGCTACCTCCCTTCCTTGGGTGTACTGCTTTAGACTCTCGATATTATTGATCATGCCAAGAAGAGTTGAACTTCTCCCTTCCTCTATGAATTGCCTCAGTTTCTTGAATCTGTCATTAAAATAAGATGCAAAGTCTGAGACCATCGCACCGGTCTTTTCAACTTCTACAGATCTGGCATTGAAATTAGCATCTACATCCTTTGCTAGAGAGGCAAACGCACTAGACCTTCTGATTTCTATCTGCTTTGGAGCCTTTTCGTCGATATTTGATGAGAGTTTCAGTAGGGTCTCTTTGTTAAGGATGTTTATTGATTGTGCATCTCCGAAGAAATTAAGTATCTGCGCAGTCAGAGACTCCAGGTCTTTCCCAACCATATCCTCATCGGATATGTCAGAACTTATCAGAACACGGCCATTTAGCCTGCTCACGAGCTCTAGTACTGTAGACTGCTGATCAGACACTTTACCCCCGTAGGTTATTATGCAGTTTAGTATTAAAATAGTTGGGTCAGTATTCCGTGGACGTCCTGAAACAGAAGACCCATATTGATTGAGAAGTATGGAAGGATGCTTAGTGACTCCGTGTTCTGGTATTTTAAGAAAAGCATCAGGGAAATTGTCATCATCCCGCTCTTCTTAAGTATGGATTCGTGCTTCTTTAGGTTTGACATCAGATCCTTCACTAGAGGCTTTACTTCCTTGTTTATGAAGTACTCATGCTCTCTGCCTATTGTCCTTTTGCCGACGAAATTATAGTCAAGAAGATACCTTAGGTTGTGGGATACGTTTGTCTGCTCAAGCCGCGTGCTCTTTACTATCTTTGACACAGAGAGGGGCCTGTCCACTATTGCTCCGAGGATCTTGAACCTTGTCTTATTTCCGATTGCATCAGAAAAGATATCTATGGGGTCTTTCATAAAGATTCCAGCAGTTACTAAACTATTATTGCATTTATATATTAAAAAGCTATCTAATATATGAATTAGTGACATATGAGATAAAATCATATAAATTTAAATACTTTCTCTTATCATGTAAAGAATAGGTGAAAAAATGGCAAAATACGAATTCGCATCTAGTAGGGCAGGAAAACAGTGCAACTTCGTCGCAGAGGAAGAGAGCAGAGAAGAAGCAGTGCGAAAAGCAAATGAACATATCAAGGCATGCAGTGCATGCGCAGGACTTAGTGAAGAGCAGATCTCTGCGGCAATACAGGAGAAGCAATAATCTAAAGGCCATGTTTTTTATTTTTTAATTGGTTTTTTGATTGAGCAGAGGTCTATTTAAGTATATGCGTTGCGTGGAGGTGCAAAACCTTTTTATACTTTTATGGGATATACTATTCAAGACTTAAGTGTCTTATTTTCCCGTTATCACTGCATTTTGGCAGGAGGGGTTTAGATGGCAGACGAAGAGTTAGATAAGATAATAAATTTCATAAGCGAGAATAAGGGCAAGAGGAAGTTTAAGCAGACAGTAGAGCTTGCAATAAATTTCAAAGGGATAGATTTCTCGAAGCAGGACAATAGGCTCAACATTGATGTTATATTGCCACACGGAAAAGGCAAGGTTAAGAAGATAGCTCTTTTTGCTTCGGAAAGAAACCTTATAGAGGAAGCTAAGAAGAATGGCATCGAAGTCATAGGAAGCGAGGATATAGAAAAGATAGCTGCTGACCAAGCAAGACTTAACTCATTATTGGATTACGAACTGATCGCACAGCCAAACCTTATGCCGAGCATTGCGAAGAGCTTTGGTCAATTCCTTGGACCAAAAGGAAAGATGCCTAGACCACTCGTAGGAAGCATGAGCATGTCCAGCGTTGCTAATGAATTGAACAAGAGGATAGTTCTTAAGAGCAAGGGTAGATATCTTCCAACAGTGCACTGCGTCATTGGAAACGAGGATATGGATGCAAATAATATTTATGAAAATACCAAGGAAGTCATTGAGAGTGTTGGGAAGAAGATAGGACAGAACCACATTAAGTCAGTTTATATCAAATTGACAATGACAAAGCCTCTAAGAGTAATGTAGGTGCCATCATGATCAAATCAGAAAAGATAGAATTTGTCAAAAATCTCAAAGAGGAGGTAAAGAAATATAAGGTAGTCGGAGTTATGCCGATAAACGGCATACCTGACAGGCTTGTTCAGAAAGTCAGGAATGGACTTAAGGCAGATACCAAGATGGTTGTCGCAAGGAAGAAGCTTATAGCCATGGTTCTGGAAGACGAGAACCATAAGAAATTGTTACCTTTTGTAGAAGGCAATGTTGTCCTTGTATTATCAAACAAGGAGCCGATGGAACTCCACAAAAGCATAGGCTCTAGCAGATTGAAGCTTGCTGCGAAGCCAAACCAGATTGCAACAAGCGATATAGTAATAGAGGGAGGAGAGACATCAATAGCTCCAGGACAGGCAGTCACGGAACTCAAGGCTGCAGGAATTGATGTTCAAATACAGAAAGGGAAGGTAATAATAGGAAAGACAAAGGTACTTGTTCCTAAAGGAAGCAAGATATCAGCAGCAGTCTCAAAGGCGCTTAAGACACTTGATGTCATGCCATTCGAAGCGCAGGCAGCGCTATCTGTGGTGCTTGAAGGCACATTGCTCTTTGATAAGAGAACTCTCGGAATAAACAGAGAGTACCTGCTCTCAGAGGTCGCAAGGAACTTTGCAGAGGCATATATGCTTAGCACCGAGATAGGGCTCGTAACTGAGTACAACGTAAGCGAGTTTATCAGGAAGGCTTATATCGGTGCGGTAGGAATAGGCTTGGAAGCGAAGATTTATGAGCCAGAGATAGTAGATAAACTCATAGCAAGTGCAGTAAGGGCTGCACTACAGCTCGATGCAATGGAAAAACCAGATAATGCTTAATATATAGGTGAAGAAAGATGGAATACATATACGCTGCTCTTTTACTCGATGCAGCTGGCAAGGAGATAACAGAGAAAAACCTCATGGAAGTGATTAAATCCGCAGGCATGAATCCGGACGAAGCTATGGCAAAATCTGTTGCTAGCTCTCTGAAAGGAGTCGATATAAAGGATGTTATCAAGAATGCGCAAAACATTCAGGTAGCACAACCCGTAGCGGCACAGCCAAGCGCAGGAGCTGCGGAGAAGAAGAAAGAGGAAAAAGCTGAGGAGAAGGTAAGCGAAGAAGAAGCTGCCGGAGGATTGGCAAGCCTCTTTGGCTGACCATGAAAGAAATCTCGGAGATAGCAGAATATGCTCTCAAGCTTGCTGAGTCAGCAGGAGGAGAGTATGCTGAGGCATACTTCGAGAATTCTGAAGCCACTTTTTATTCTGTGGAGCAGGGCAGACTTAACGGAAGCGGACATGTGGAGAGTTCCGGGCTCAGGGTCCGCATTCTTAAGAAAGGAAGCATGCTCACATTATCTACAAACAACCTTTCGAGGAGAAATCTTGAGAGGCTGATCAGATTCAGGCCCTTCAGGGGCACATCTATTTCTCTTTCTGACGAGAATAAAGCAAGCGTGAGGTCAGTACTTAAACCGAGAAAGGAAGCAGACCCACAGAAGCTTCTGGATGGTGTATTGCATATAGAAAGAGGGCTTGCAGAGAAAAAATATATCAAATACAGGAGCATATATGCTGGAGTTGGAAAAGCAAGCTCTTTGATGGTGAATTCCGAAGGCAGCAGAGTCGAGCTTGAGAGTCCTTCAATAACCTCGTTCATGAATTTTATAGTAAGCAAGGGAGGGGAGAGCAGGCAGAGGATGATGCAATTTGGAGGCGTTGGGGGATTTGAGGTCTTCGATGATTCAAAGATACTTGAGCATGTTGAGGAGGAAGCAAGGAATATATACAATGTTATTGATAAGGGAATCTCGATAAGCAAGATAGAGAGCTCAAGCATAAAGTCTGTTGTGATATCTCCAGAGATAACAGGGATAGCAGTGCATGAGAGTGTTGGGCACGCAAACGAGGCGGACAGGGTCTTCGGCAGGGAAGCAGCACAGGCAGGATTGAGTTACATTGGAAAGAAGGAGTTGGGAAGCAATGTTGGAAGCAGTGAGGTAACGATTGTTGACGACCCCGGAATCGAAAATGCTTATGGATTTTTCTTTTATGATGACGAGGGAGTCAGGGGCAGGAAGAAAATAATTGTCAAGAAGGGCTTGCAGAGCGAGCTGCTGACAAATAGGGAATATGCTGCTCGTATAGGAAAGAAGAGCACAGGCTCAGCGAGAAGCGATGATTACTCGAACGAACCCCTCATAAGAATGTCTAACACATATCTTGAGAAGGGAAGTTCAAGCCTTGATGAGCTCGTGAGCGAGGCTAGAAACGGAGTATACATAAAGAGCTATACAGAGTGGAATATAGATGATACACGTAGCTTCTCCAGATACCAGGGAAACGAGGCATACCTTATTAAGAATGGGAGAATGATGGAGCCGGTAAAGAATTATGCTCTTGAAAAGAAGACATTGGATTTCTGGAGGGCCTTGAAGATGAAAGGCAATGATCTTGAGATGTTTCCAGGAATATGCGGGAAGGGAGAGCCGATGCAAGGTATGCCAGTAAGCATGGGCGGCCCTTCGGCGCTTCTCGTTTTTGGATGATTGTATGGATGCAGAAAAGATAGTAAGCATTGCAATGAAGGAAGGTTTTGACGAGGCGGTTGTCAACATTTCAGAAGCCTCAGAGAAATATCTCAAGATAGCTAATTCTAAAATTGACTCTGTGGTTGATAAGAGAGGGATCTCCGGCAGCCTTTTTATAACAAAGAAGAATAGAGTCTTTTTCACAAACATTGAGAAAGTAGACGAAGCCCATGTGAAGAGCAAGATTAAGCTTGCGAAAAGCATGGTAGAGAGACTTCCCCCTAAAGAAGATTATTATGGTATTGCTTATGGTCCTTTCAAGTATGGGAAGAGCTCTGGATATGATAAAGAGATTAAGGAGAGGGAAGAACTTGTCTCTGAATTTGCAGAATCCTCGATAGAGGGAGCCATCTCGCAGAAAGGAACGGAGAGATCAAAAGTTTATGGTACTGTTTACACAGAGTATATAAAATCCGAGCTCGTGAGCAGCGGAAACGTCCATGCCAGAGAGGATAGAACAGTACTGAGAATGTCGATGAGGCAAATAAACGGTGGGACGTCTTTCCAGGATTTCGCTCTTTCCAGGGATGCAAAAGGCATCGATCCATACGAATTTGGTAAGAGGGTTGGAGAGATGACAAAGAGTGTTAGTGGGGTGGGCAGAATAAAGAGCGGAAATTACGATATTGTATACGCACAATCGCCAGGGGGAGCGTTGCTATCGAACATAAATACCATGGCCACAATTGGCAGCATAGAGACGGGGAGCCCTTTGAAAGGCAGGATGGGCAAGGCAGTTGCAGCTGCAGGAGTAAGCATATATGATGACAGAACGCGCAGGGACTCTGTCGAGCATTCAGAGTACGATGATGAGGGACATCCAACCCAGAAAACAGGCATAATAGTAAACGGAAAGCTTAGAAGTTATCTGCACAACACATCCACAGCAATAAAGTACATGGCCGAGAGCACAGGGAACGCCGGACTTGTAGAGCCATCCGCTGGGCAGATGGTTTTAACACATAAAAAACGCAGGAAGGATCTTGAGGAGCTTATAAGAGAAGTCAAGAGAGGAATCCTCATAACCAATACATGGTATACAAGATTTAGCGATTATCTGGCAGGCAACTTCTCAACCGTGCCGAGAGACCTTGCGGTTTATATAGAGGATGGGGAGAGGAAATTCCAGATCAGGCAGGGAGATGCAGAATCAATGGTAGGGATAAGGATAAGCGAGAATATCCTGAGAATGCTTCAGAACATGGAGCTTGCTGCAGATGATACAAAGCAATCTACATCATGGGACAGCGAGGGCGCCTCATACTTCATGCCTAGTGTACTGGTACGGGATTCGCAGGTCAGCACCGCATGATAGAAATCTGACGAATCCTGCAAAAGTTATAAAAGATTTGCTGAAGAAATAAGAGAAATATTGCTTAGGTGTTAATTTATGCAGGTCTATGTAGAGAAGCCGAAATGCACGGGATGCGCACACTGTTTTGATGTCTGTCCAGTGGCAGTATTTGAGATGAAGGATAGGAGCTCACCAGATGCTAACAAAGATGTCGCACCTGAGGACCAGCAATGGAAAGGAAGCACAGACCAGAACCTTGTTCAGAAATGGTCAGGCGTACAGGACGGGCATAGGCATTTCGATGAGAAATTTGAGAATGGTAGTGGAGGCCTCTCGGTTGCTGTGAGCGGAGAGGCATGCATACTATGCCAGGCATGCCTTGTGGAGTGTGAAGGGGAGTGCATAGTCATAACAGATGATAGCTCCAATGAGTACAGATCCATATACAAATAATTCCAAGCCTAATTGCCTGCCAGCTTTTACAGCAGGCAATGCTCTTCCTTGATCTTTACTGCTTTCATTGGGAATATTTTTATTTATTCTGGTAGATGTAGGTCTGGAGATAACATGAAGCATGAGGATAGAGTTAAGAAACATGCTAAATTCCATTCAGAGATGGCCGATAAACTAAAGGAACATGAGGGAATAGCTGCAAATGTAGATAAGAAGAATCTTGAGAGTACATACCACAAACTTGAGGGATACGAACTTGTCTTCAGGAAGAAGGCGAAGAGATAAGGTGTAAATATGCAAGTTTATGTAGAGAAGACGAAATGCACGGGATGCGCACACTGCCATGATAACTGCCCAGTCTCAGTATTTGAGATGAAGGATAGGAGCGGAAGCGATGTGAATGCGGATTCTGCTCCTGAAGCAGAGCAGTGGAAAGGCACGACAAGTCCAGATGTCATTGCAAAATGGGGGAGCAAAGAGGATGGACATAATCACTTTGCAGACAAGTATGATGGAAAGAGTGGAGGGATATCTGTAGCTGTAAATGGCCCTTCATGCATAATGTGCCAGGCATGTCTCATAGAATGTGAGGGGGAGTGCATAGTCATAACAGATGATTCAGGGACAGTATACCACTCTATATATGAATGAATTCATTGGGAGAATACATAGGCTGATGCCGCGTATTCACCTGTTCCTGAGAGCGAACCTCTCACATAGTACTCGCCCGCATTTTGAAGACATGATGCGCCATAGACCGACTCCCTGGCATCAGAGCCGCTTGTGAGAAAAGATTCTGAGCAGCCAGAAGGAAGATTAATTCCAGAACATTCCGAACCAGAGCATGCTATCATTATATATACATACGAATTGGATGACGCTACCTTGTAATTCAGGCTTATGAAGGAACCTGAAGAAGATGTAACATAGGTTTGCGGCAGAGGGATTGCTGCTGTGCTGTAAACACCAATCTCTCCAAGAGCCATGCTAGAGAATTGTGAAGAAGCAGAGCATGAATTCCCATCCTGGTATCCTGTGGTGGCATTCCCGCCAGGAGAACCAGCGCTTGAGAACCAACTCATCTTTGATATTGGCCCTCCGCCATCGGAGCCAACACAGAGGAATGTTTGATAAGGCATTGTAGAGCTTAGGGACGAGCTTGCGGAGCTGCCTCCGATTGCAGATGTAGATGCGCTGCTAATTGAGATTGGATTGAAGATTGCAGTAATTGTGCCATCCCCTTTAATTGAGAGGTTTGCTGCTTGGCTAACAGAGTTTGAGACCAACACATTGCTTGATGTTAACCATGATGAGAAGTAATATCCGCTTGGAGGGAGAGCGTATACAGGATAGGTTCTGCTTCCCAAGAGGACTATCTGATTGGCACTTGGATAAGGCACTCCGGAAACCAATATGTTTCCGGTTGCTGGAGAATCATATAATGTTAGATTATCCACTATTGCATTGTATGGCGATACAAATGTGGTTGCAGTTCCAGAAGTATTGTAAAAAGTTGTGCCACAGGCCGAGGCTCCGCAGATCTGGTACCTGAGATTGAAGTTGAGGTTGACCTGAGTTCCTATTGATGGAAGAAGGCCGATGTTGTCTATGCAATAGACTGTTGATCCGACAGGAGCGATACTTGGGTAGCATGATCCGGTGTATATCGAAGTGGAGAATTCAGGAGTTATCTCAAGAGGATTGCTGGAGAAGCTTATTGGAATCCCCAAATTGTTTGTGAATATGAGAACTGCCTCTGAAGAGAATTGCCTTGACATAACTACAAGGTCGGTGCAGGGAAGCTCTGGTTCTATGTAACATGATGCAGGAGTGTAGGTGTATGTATTCTTAGATAATATTAGGGAGGCTGCAACAGCGAGGAATATTGTCAGTATGAGGAAAGCCCAAGAGTATGTGGTTATGAACTCAAGCGCGCTCTGTCCCTTTTTATTAGGTAAATGCATGTTTACTAAACTCAAATAAAAGCTATAAATGGTCGCATCTTGCATCTTGTAAGGAAATGGAGAGCACAGAAAGCAATTTAACCTTGAGCATGGCAGATTATAAGAGTGATTGCTTGATAAACGCTGGCGAAAATATGAGACCGATCATGATCGCTCTCGGGGTCATAATACTCAGCATCTTGGCGATAATCGCTTTTGTTCTCAGTGGAGCTGGAATCGCCTTTTATGTTCTCGCAGTTATAGCAATTTGCCTTGGATTCTATATGTCCTATATTCTTAGGGAAGAGGAGAGAGGAGGCAAGCAAAAGCAGAGAAAAGCAAGCAGATAAGCTGATTGGAGGGTGTCACTTGATGAGCAGACTGATAATAGCTGAGAAGCCAAGCGTAGCGTTAAGAATAGCCATGGCTCTTGGAGACTCCCACCCATTCAGCCTTTACATGAACGGAGTGCGATATTACGAGATCAGCAACGGCTCTTCATCAACATACGTAGTTTCTGCGGCAGGACATCTCTTCACAATAAAGCAGAAGTCAGATAAGAGGACCATACCTGTATTCGATGTCGAGTGGGTGGCTTCTTATAAGGTGAACAAGAAAGCATACTTTACCAAGAAATATCTTGATGTTGTGAGTGAGATTGGGAAGAAGTGTGACTTCTTCATAAATGCGTGCGACTATGACATAGAAGGTACAGTGATAGGCACAAACATAATAAAACAGATAATAAACAGCGATCCGAACTCGAGGCTAAGCAAGGGAAATGTTGGGAGGATGAGATTCTCAACCACAACAAACAGGGACCTTATCGAAGCGTATGAGAAGATCAACGAATTCGATTTCAATAATTTCTATGCTGGAGAAGCCAGACATATGCTTGATTGGATGTGGGGTATAAACCTCAGCAGGGCATTGATGAGGGCGATATCATCCAGTGGAGTAAAGAAAATAATGAGCATAGGCAGAGTCCAGGGGCCTACGCTTGCCATACTCGCATCTAGGGAAAATGAGATAAAGAATTTTGTCTCAAAGCCATACTGGAAGATATTTGCAACGATAAGCGGAGTTCTGTTTGAGAACTCGGTTGGCGGAATATTTGAAAAGGAAGATGCAGAGAATCACCTCAGAAAGGTCGAGAATGGCGAGTTCGTTGTGAGAGAGACGAAGAAAGAGACTAAGAAGATGAGCCCATTCCCCCCATTCGACCTTACGTCCATACAAATAGAGGCAAGCAAGGTCTTTGGGATAGATCCTTCAAAGACTCTTGCAATTGCACAATCTCTTTATGAAAAATCGTACATCTCCTATCCCAGGACATCCTCGCAGAAATTGCCATACTCGCTCAACCTTCCCAGGATAATAAAGGAGCTTGCGAAGAATGATAAATACAAGGATTTTGCGGATTATCTTGCATCTAACTCAAGATTCAAACCTGTCGAGGGTGCCAAGGAAGACGAAGCGCACCCAGCAATATACCCTACTGGCGAGCTGCCGAAGAAGCTCACAGATGAAGAAGGTAAGATCTATGATCTTGTAGTCAGGAGATTCCTCTCCTGCTTCGGAGAGTTCGCATCGATTGAGAACGCGCTTGTTAGTATGGAGTGCGAAGGAGAAATATATGAAGCCAAGGGGAGCAGGGTTCTTGAGAGAGGTTGGATCGATTTTTATACATACTTTAAGCCAAAGGAAAGCATCCTTCCGGAATTCGAAGATAAAAGCAGACATAGGCCTGAAAAGGTGAACATGAAGGAGTTCAAGACTGAACCGCCAAGCAGATTCAACAAATCGAGTCTCATAGCTCTTTTGGAGAAGAAGGATCTTGGAACAAAGGCAACGAGGACAGAAATAATAGACACGCTCTTCAGGAGAGAGTACATAAAAAATTCAAGGATAGAAGTTACCGAGCTTGGGATGAGTGTTTACAATGCGCTAAGCAAGTATTGCGGAGCCATACTGAACGAGGAACTTACCCGAAAGCTTGAGAAGGATATGGAGAATATAATGCGTGGAACAGAGAATGAGGAAAGAGTGATCGGCGAGGGGAAAGGCATCATAGACGATATAATCAAGGAATTTATCAAGAATGAGAAGGAAATAAGCAATGAGCTTGGGGAAGGCATGAAGGGAAACGAGAGATCAAAGATAATAGGCGTATGCAATAAATGCGGAGGCAACCTTATAATAAAGAGATCGAATGCAGGGAAGCTCTTTGTTGGATGCAGCAATTGGCCAAACTGCAATAATGCTTATCCATTGCCTGGCGGTGCAGCGGTAGTGCCTACAGGCAAGGTATGCGAGCTATGCAAGACACCCATAGTAAAGGTTTTTAGGAGGGGAAGAAGGCCATTCCAGATGGATCTCGACCCTAATTGCGAGACTAAGAAGAATTGGGGAGTAGCGAAAGATGCTGGAAAACAGGTAGAGAAAAAAGAAGTTAAGAAAGTGGTCAGGGAAAGAAAGAAAAAAGCCGGGAGTCGGAAAGAAAGCAAGAATAATAAGCATAGTGCAAGAAAAGGCAAAGCACCAATTTGATTGCTATTGGCACAATTATTAGGAATAGCGGGTGTTGTCCAAGAAAGCAGCAATGCTGCATATAAAGAGGTTATAATGCAACTAATCATAGATGGCTATGGTAGCTATATACACCGCAAAGAGAATCTATTTGAGGTAGAGACTAAATACCAAGAGGTTCTGCTTATCTTTATAAACCACATAGCAAAAATACGGTCTGCTGCTTTTTGACATCTTTTGAATAATTATTAGAGGTTAGATTTATTAAAAATCAGCTGTTGCAGAGCCTGAATTTGGCTAGCTAGGAATGCAACATTATATCACTATGCCAAAGTATGCCTTCATCACAGATCCCAGAAATATGGTGGCTATCGCAGCGCTTACAGATATTAGCACCATCTCAAAAATTCTCTTCCTTATGCTGGTCCCGCTTATCACAGCTACTATTACTGATGCGGTGGACAGAGCAAGACAGACTAAGACAAGCGATGCAAAGATACCATCGTAGCCTTTAGCACCGAATACAAAAGGTATCACTGGAACAGCTGCTCCCAGAAAATAATAGATGCCAGTATAGAATGCATCCTTTCTTGGAAGAGTGGCCTTTGCCTTGCTCTCGAGAGCTTTCTCGACAAGCCCATGGGACTTTGAAGATAGGTATGTGCCGCCAGCCATTGAGAGTGTTCCTGAGACTCCAACTATTATGCCCCCTGCAACAACGATTATTGAGGTGCTTGCTATGACTGCAAGGCCTGCAACGACGGCAAATACTTCAACAAGGCCATCGTTGAGTCCAAGGATTATTGATCGTGTGTAATCAAGATCACCCTCATAAAGCTGTATCTCCTTTGCAAGCTTTGCTTCGTGGGCCTCCTCTTCTTTTATCATTCTTGAGAGTTCTATCCTCTCAGCCTTTCCGAAGTGGAAGTCCTCGACGAATGAGGAATATTCGTTTAGCGTCTCTGCCTCTGACCTCTCCAGAAGCTTTATCAGAAATGCTATCCCTAGGACCTTTCCAATCATTGCTAGAAATATTACCTTTGTTCTGAGGAGGAGAGATGGCTTCGCGTTCTCAGTCTCTTTAAGTATATTTCCCCAGAGATCTGCATGCCTATCCTCTTTCTCTGAAAGAGCCTTTAGCATGCTCCTTAGCTTCTCCTTCTTCTCAAACAGGGATAGGAGGAGGTAAACATCCCTATTTGAGCTCTCTCTCTTGAAGAACTTCTTTTCCATGCTGCGGAGCTTTGTAGCCTTTTCTTCTTTTGTCATATGTAGACCTTTTATTAGCTTTAATGATAATTATGAATTATGCTGCCTTTTGGACGCAAAGAACGTTATTATAATGGGAATGATGCTTATAAATATATTGAAAGGCTGCTTAAGAATGGGAAGAATATTTACATTGTCTCTCCATATATAGATAAATATTATGCTTCAAGGATAAAGGCTTACTCTTCACGAAGAAGATTCCATATAATATCATCTTCTGGTGAAAAAGAAGCCATGGATATGCTTAGAAAGGGAAGAAGCCCAATTGACCTTGCAATGGCACTGATGACTGTCTTTGGGGTAGACTCTATTTTGTATTACATAAACGCCTTCTCATCATACCTTGTTGCAATCTCGGTGATTATTGTTGCAGTCGCACTTGTGAGCTTTAGCCAGAGCAGGAAGAAGAATATATTTGTGATGAAGCCAAGAGGCTTCGTCCATGCAAAGATGTACATATCTGAGAAGATGGCAATAGAAGGATCAGCAAACCTCACATACAAGGGAACACATAGCAACATAGAGCATATTTTGGTAACTGAGGATCAAAAAAAGATTGGCGAGCTGAGAAGAGAGTTCTGGAAGATGTGGGATTCGCTCTCAGAGTAGGGCCTCTACTGCGCCTGATGCGAAGATGCGGGGAGGTGAATTTCGTATAAGGAAGAATTTATCCCCTTCGAAGACTGGAAGCGTCTTCTCAAGGGATATCTCGTAAAGGCCATCCTTTTCATGTACCCTTGCATTCGAGTGTGAGAAATTCATCACGACGAGATAAGATTTCTGAGATGAGATATCTTCTTTTGCAAAGCTGCTTTTGTTGAGCTTTGCAAGGAACTTCTGGATCTGGACGGGCTTTTTCGAAGATAGTATGCTTCCTTTTTCTATTTCATCGTGCTCTATTCCCTTAAGGCCCAATCCGACACGCGCGCCTTCTCCGGCTTCCCTGAGGTCTATGTCCTGGCTCTGTATAGACTTTATCTCGATTTCCTTGCCCGAGCTGTGGAAGAGCTTATCATGTTGCAATATTGTGCCTTCAGTCACCACTCCCAGAACAACTGTGCCTATGCCCTTGACAGGGAATGCCTTGTCTATATCGACACGCTTCTTAGAAATATTCTTGCCTTGAGTGTGAGATATGATCTTTTCAAGAACCTCTTCCCTGTTTGCTATCTCAAAATCCTTCAGGATATTTCCAGTTAGAAGGGTGCTTATATCGTTCTCTCTTGTTATTATTACATGCTTTTCTGAGAGTGAAGATGCTATCAGAACTTCTCCGAATTCCTTATCTATGTTCTTTGTGCTTAGCAGGATCTGATCTGAGACAAGAATTGACTCTGCTACCGAATAGAACTTCTCTGAGGGGTTTGTAGGAACCAAGACCGTTATTGCGGAACCGTCTGGAGCTTTCCTATTATAGAAGGTTATGCCATTCTCAGAGCTCTTTTTGCCAATGAACTCTGCAAGGCTCTTGTCTATAGGCACGGATATTATATAATTCATCACATCACTTCGCAAACACGATCTCAAGGGGGCCGCTGTAGTCGAAGGCAGGGGCCTTAACGAATATCTTAATCCTAAAACTGTCTTTCTTGTCGACATTGAAAGGCGGCTTCGGATCTGAGGATAGCATAGTAAATGGCTTGTTTACGGAGATTGAGCCAATATGCTCATTGTAACCCAGAACCCTATAGAGCTGTATCTCTTTCATGAGGACCTGGGATTTCTGGACTTTCAGTATAGAGGATGTCTCTTCGAGGTCTGTTCGGTTGCTACCACATACCAATGAGATCTTGCTTATGCCGAGATTGATGGTGTCGCTAGGGTCATTGCCAAAATCGATCAGTATTGGACCGCTATAACTTAGGTCTGCATTGAACTTTAGTCTAAACATCTTCCTTTCCATGTAAGGGATCTCTTGCGGGAGCTCTGGGGAAATGCTCACCAAAGAGAATGGCTTCGAGACAGTGATTTTGTTAATCTTTATTGGAGGGCCTTTGATGCTGTCTGGAAGCAGGTCACTCCCTATCTTGTTCTGGAAAGGAAGCTCCAGTTCAAAATCGCCTCGTGGAACCTCCCGTCCGGGAAGACCGTGGGTCTCTCCCATGAACTTAAGATTTATTGAGGTTAAGTTTATTCTCTCCTCTCCTTTCTTGAAAAACCTGCCAAATGGGGAAACCATCCACTCACATGTAATAATCTAATATAGCATTTGATGCGCTTAATATTTTATAGTCTCTGTTTATTATCAATATGGTGGAATTATGGTTGCGGAAGGTTCTAAGGCTGCGGATTTTCTTCTGGAAGGGTCTGATGGAAAGAAACATAAGCTTGCCGAATTCAGGGGAAGGTATCTTGTGTTATATTTTTATCCAAAAGATGATACTCCCGGATGCACTAAGGAAGCATGCTCTTTCAATGAGAACATTAAGAAGATAAAAGATCTCGGTGCCGAGATCGTTGGCGTGAGCAAAGATGATCTAAAGTCGCACGAGAAATTCAGGTCGAAGTATGGGCTTGAGTTCCTCCTCCTCTCAGATCCGGAAAGTAAGGCAATAAAGGAATATGGGGCTTTTGGAGATAGAGGCATCTTTGGGAAGGGAACATTGAGAAAAACTTTTGTAATAGACAAGGAAGGTAAAATTGCAAAGATATTCGAAAAGGTTAATCCATCTGAGCATAGTGATGAGATCATAGAGTTTCTGGAGAGCAAGAAATAGATGGTATAATGAGAGAAGAACATGTTACATTGGGGAAGAATATCAGACCGACGCATTACAAGCTCGAGATAGAGCCGGATCTTGGAAAGTTTGTTTATAGGTGCAATGAAGAAATAGATCTGCAGATAGAGAAGGAAACAGAAGAGATAGTACTTAATGTTGCTGAGCTTGATATTCTTCAGGCAGAAGTTCTCTTCGGAGGCAAGCGCCAAAAAGCAAAGGTTTCCATTGACAAAAAGAATGAGCGTGTTGTGTTCAAGCTAGAAGAGGGAGTCAAAGGAGGCGTTAAACTTATTGTTCAGTTCACAGGCAAGAACAATGACAAGCTGTATGGATTCTGCAGGAGCAGGTATCTCGATGGAAAAAAGGAGGAGTTCATGTTGACCTCGCAATTTGAGGCGACTGATGCAAGGAAGGCATTTCCATGCTTCGATGAACCTGAATTTAAGGCAAAGTTTGATATAGCAATGATAATACCAAAGAGCCTTTATGCGGTATCTAACATGCCTATAAAAAGAGTGGAGAAGAAGGATAATAAGAAGAAGGTCATCTTTGAGACGACCCCGAAGATGTCCACATACCTCCTGTATCTTGGGGTAGGCAACTTTGAATTTACTGAGAGCAAGCATGATGGCACATCGATAAGAGTTATTACAACCCCGGGAAAGAAGAGATTTGCAAAGCTCCCGTTGGACTACGCGAAGAGATTCTTAAGCTTTTATGAGGAATATTTCGGGATGAAGTTCCCATTACCAAAGCTCGATCTGCTCGCTATACCAGACTTTGCTGTTGGTGGCATGGAAAATTGGGGAGCCATAACATTTAGGGAAACTGCGCTTCTTGGAGAAGATAAGAGCGCGGTATCAACAAAACAAAGGATAGCAGAGGTTGTAGCTCATGAGATTGCACACCAGTGGTTTGGAGATCTTGTTACAATGAGATGGTGGGATGACCTCTGGCTCAATGAAAGCTTCGCAACGTTCATGGAGGCCAAAGCCGTAGATGAGCTCTTCCCGGAGTGGAAGATACGGGAACAGTATTTACTAAGTGATGTCGCATATGCTTTCACAATGGATCAGCTCGAAGCTACGCATCCAATAAAGGCAAGGGTCAATACCCCTGATGAGATAAGCTCGGCATTTGATTCGGCAATAACCTATAGCAAGGGAGGAGCTGTCCTGCGGATAATCGAAGATTATGCTGGCGAGGAATTGTTCAGGGAGGGGCTGAGGAATTATGTTAGACGATATGCATATAGTAATGCCACCGAAGACGACCTTTGGAAGAGTATAGAAGAGAAAGCCAAGAAGAACAATAAGAAATCGAGGATACTTGATGTTGCGAGATCATGGATTAACACACCAGGTTATCCTGCCCTCTATACAAACTTTTATGATGGAAGGCTGGCTGTAAAGCAAAGAAGGTTTACCCTATCCAACAAAAAGAAGAATGAGGAATGGATAATACCGATTAATTACATCAGCGATAGAAGCAAGAGATCGAAGACGATCCTGATGGGCAAGGGCTCTCTTACAGTAAATCTCGGCAATGTCAGCTGGATAAAACTGAATCACGAGCAAGGAGGGCTTTACAGGACATTTTATGATCCAGTGATACAGGAGAGGTTAGGTCTTCTTATTAATAATGGGGAATTGTCTGGAGCTGATTCATGGGGCATAGAGAATGACCTCTTTGCGCTTGCAAGATCTGGAAGAATCATGCTTGATACGTACTTAGAGTTCATAGAGAAGTATGCGCTAGATCATGTTTATCCGCTGAATGCAAGCATAATGGATCACCTCGTCTGGCTTAGGAGCCTCTTTTACAAGAAGAAAAAGAAGGAGAGGATTGATGCCATGATCTCCTCATATTCTTCCAAGATATTAAGTAGGCTTGGTTGGGAGAGGAAGAAATACGAATCTGCTATAGATACCATGCTGAGAAGTTCTGCTATAAGCGCGCTTGGGATAATAGGCGACAGGGAAGTTGTCGAGAAATCACGAAAGATCTTCTGGGATTTTGTAGAAAGAGGGAAGGATATTGACCAGAACCTAAGAGGGGCCATTTATGGGGTTGTTGCCACACATGGAGATGAAAAAACGTTCAATGTCATTGCAAGTAGGTATGGGAGAGAGATGGTAGTAGATGAAAAGATGAGGCTCCTTGGAGCTCTTGGAAGGTTCACAGATGAAAAACTTGTCAGGAAAGCATTGAAGTTCAATATGAGCGCAAGTGTGAGATTCCAAGACGCATTCAGGATACCGGCAATACTATCGTTTAACCATCCTGGGAATGAGATTGTATGGTCATGGACCAAGAAAAATTGGAAGAAACTGATGAGAACTTATTCAAGCGGAACATTGATCATTGATAAGTTTATAGGATTGGGAATTTCTGGTGAAGTAAACGAGAGGAGAGATTTTGCCGCTTTCTTTGCCAAAAAGGAGAATGTGCGTGAGGATATTAAAAGAACTGTTAAGCAAAGGCTTGAGTTCATAGATGCGAACATAAAGATGCTGGAGAAGAATTCTTGATTATCTGGAGCTCTTCCTTTTTTTTATCTTCTTTGCTTTTTCCAGATCGAGCTTTGGCATGTAGTTCATCAACGACAAAATGTAAAGAAAAGCGATCACAACCAGTCCTGCAATGAATGCGGCTATTGTATGGGATATGAATACCATCAATATGAAGAATATTAGGCCCAGTGCAATGTAGAGTCTCTCTCTTAACTCGAATTTGTCCCTGCTCTTTTTGTATAGAGAATAACATGACGAACATACGACTAGAACATTGTTCTTCTCATTCTTTGTCACATTTCTCTTGAACCACCTTATACCCTTTATGACGATATCGTACTCTATTTCTATTCCCTTCTTCTCTTTTCCGCAGACTATGCAATAACTCTTTGACATTCGATACCACCTATTCTATATCGAGATCAACTACCCTTCCCAGAGTACCCCTTATTTTCTCCTCGTCAAGTATGTTCAGCACGCTTGTTATCGCGATATCTTCTATCCCCATACGCCTCAAGACATTGGTTATATCTTGCTGCTTGAGCCCCAGCTTTTGAAGCATGCTGGCGAATGATACAACATTCACATGGCGGTGCATCTTATTCATGGAGCTCAAGAGCTCTTCTATGCTCTTATCGCTTATTCCAAGCTTTGTGAGTATCTTTTTTATATCAATTCTGCTTATTATGAAGGTTTCTCCCAATTATAACGCCTCATGTTATGAAGGTGAATATCCTGGTGATTAGTATATCTGAAATACCTATGCTTCTCAGAAACTCCAGTATGAGATCCTTGTTGACATTATCCCTTATCAGTGCCTGAACCAAAAGCCGGATATCAACAAGGCCGCTCTTTGCGTCCATCTCCTTAAATACCTTCTCAATTATTCCTGAGCCAAGGTTTATTTCTACCAATTTGGAGTTCATCTCCATCTTGCTAAACGTGTATTCCTTTTGTATAGCCGTGTTGTTCAGCTCGTCCTGATTGAGTATCTCTGCAACAGTTATTGTATACATATCCAAAGGTATCTCTCCTACAACCTTGTCAAGTATGAAAATATCTGGGAATTGAACGCTGGTGTGGAAAGACATGTCTATTGCTGCTTGTCCGACCCCGAACTTGCTTATCTCTGACCTTATAAACTGCGAGAAGTTAAGCGATCCTTGAAGGTAATTCATGAACTTTTCAAACCTGACCCTAAGCATTATTGTAGTTCCGACATTTGAGAAGATCGCTTCGTTTATATCAGTAGGGTTTTGCGATGCTACTATTAGCCCAAACTGGTATTTTCTTCCTTCCCTTACAATCATTACCGCGTCGCTTCTATCATCCCCTGCAATCTTCCACGCCTCGTCAAGCACTATTATAGCTTTGAGCCCTTTGGATGCACTCCAACCCTCGGCCCTCATCTTTTCCTTTAAGGTTTGCAATATGAACAATGCTGCCATGGCCCTAAACTGTTCATCAGGAAGACCTGAAAGATCTATTGATACAAGGCCAGATGTGGAAAGCTTTCCCAGATCTATTGTGCTCTTCTTAGCAAAGAAGTCTTCGCCCTCCCTTGAGAATTGCCTTAGCCTATAAATTGCATTTTCTAGCTCTGCTGGATATTGATAGGTGTTTTCCTCAAGCTTTTCTTCCAGCAACGCAACGACATCTTTTATTGTGGGTGCATCTTTCTTAGGGTCAGGAGGGTTGGCAATGTCGAATCCGGCATTAAGATAGGATTGCTCTATAGCTTCTGCAGTTAATCTGCGCTGCTCTGGATAATTTGAGATGTCAGTCAATATGTCAAATGAATTCATGATCTGCTTCGTTCTGTCAAGAGGCTTCATTCCCGAAAGATCCATTATATTTATGAAATCTCCCTTCGCGAGTGATACAACTGTGCCTCCGCTCTGCCTCACCCATGCCTTATACTCACCAGCCCAATCAATTATTATGGCGTTTGTGTTCCAGATATAGCTTGCGCGTATCAGGAAGGTCTTAATCAGGAAGGACTTTCCAGCACCAGTTATCCCAACTATCGCAAGATGTGGATTTGTCAGAGATGCAAAAGTCCAAGTGAACGGAACCTTGAATAGTTTTGTTATGCCTATGAATATAGAATCTGTAGGATCGTTTAGCAGGAACTCGAAAGGAGGCTCTGGGGGCCTGCTGAAGAATGCTCTTTTTGCGAGCTCATTACTCATAACATTTTGGATCCTAAGAAGTGTCATACTCTCATATATCTTATTAGATATTACATATTAATATTATTTCTGTGTCTGGAATATTTTGCTTAACTCTTTCTTTCCTAGCAGCGCATAATTAAATTTATACATATAGTAAAGCTCCCTCCCAACTATACGCATTATATTGAGGTCAAATGAATTGAAGACTGTCTGGAGTTCGTTTATTTGGTTCTCCATTGAGTCTACAGCTTCCTTCTCGCTTACGCCTACTGCTGTAGTTTCTATGTACATAAGGCTGTTAACTGGGCGCTCCCCTGCAGATATTCTCTCAATCCTTGTCTGAACTATGCTTATCCTCCTTTGAAGATCTTCAATTGTCATCTGGTTTGCATTCTGGCTCTTCATCTCTTTTGAGAGCTGGAATTCCAGGAAACCTCTCTGTCCCTCAAGATCGCTCCTGTAGCTCTGTATGTCCTGCGCCGCAGTTATCACATTGAACCTGAATGGAAAGTCTATGCTCATCAATAGTCTTTCCCATTTCTCAGACGAAGATGCGAGATTCGCTTCTTCGTTTGCTTCAGGATTTTCTGCGGCAAATATATAGTTGTAGATGTTGGCTGTGAGGTAACCAGTGGCATAATATAGCCCGTTTGTGTATTTAATCACAGACTTTTGGTCCTTAGGTATTATGAAGTTCCTGCCAGGAATTATTGTGATCCTTAGCACCGAGGTAAAAAGGGGAAATAGTATGAAGTCTGCATAGTTTATTGCGAGGTTTATTATTATCGTTAGTATAGCTAGTATTATAACTATTATAGAGAATTCTCCATAGCTGGAAGCAGTGGTCACAAGTGCCAATGCGAGTAAGGCAGTCACACCCAAGTATACCACATCTTCTATGTCCATAGTATCACATCCCTTCAGTTCTTGTCTTCATCCTCTCACTTATCGTGCTAAGTGGTATCCTTGCATCTGGCTCAACGAATAATGCAAGCTCTTCGCCTTTGATTAAGTATGCGGTCACGCCCAATATCGAGCTTATTCCTGAAGCCAACTCCTCTGCTTGCTGATTAGATAAGCTTACTGCTTCCTCCTCGTTTCCACCAATAGCTGTCACCATTCCAAATGAGACGAGCGTCTGTGACTTGGTCTCGCTGATGCTGTCGGAAAGGTTCCGCCACATTGTGACCTCGCCTTTTGCTCGGTCCAGTGCTGTTGGATTCTCTACTCTTTTCGCTAGCGCATCGTTATATCTTCCCTCTGCTTCGTTGAGCTTGGTCTTAATTTTATTAATGTACTCATCTTTGTTTACCATGTACATCTGAGTAGCTATCTTTATAGGAGTCTTTGATAGAGTTAGTACACGGCCAAAAAGCCTTGAGAAATCTAGCTTCTCCTGGTCGTTCATCTCTGTAGACGATCTGTAGATTGGAATCTTTACAAATGTACTTGCGTAAACGTCGTCTTCGCTCCTTGTTATTATGGAGGTTCCTGAAGATGCCATTGTAAAAGGATCATCGTTATCCAGTACTATTGCGCCCCCCTTCATCCTGAATAATGGACCTAGGAGATATAGGTAATATCTTGTCGAAAATGCCAAGATGTCTATCATAAGTATGATTATCGCAATTATGAACTTAATCGCTGTGCTGATCTGGAGAGTGCTAGTTATAAGGATGAGAAAGGCGGCAACGCCTACCAAGATTATGAAGATTATGCTTCTAAAGTTGAATGCCAAGCAAAACGCCCTCTCTTACAGATACTGCATTTATAAACTATTTATATGTTTGCTGTCAGCCTTCTTGAGGTCTGTGCCATCCCTCCTATCAGATTTGATATTGTTAGTATAGAAAAGTATGTTATTGCAAGGTTCAATGCCGGGAAGAAGAGCACCGATATCCAGAAAGAGCTCATCGCTGTTTTGACATCTGCTATTTGAGTCACTAGAGGGGAGCTTGGTGAGACAGTCCCTGGGGGGAAGTTGCAGACCAAGCTACCCGTTGTTGGATTCTGTGAGCAATCGCTAAACTTGTTAAGGTTAACTGCAGCATTGTTAAGGCTCGTTATTGAGCTCTGGCTCGTAAAGTAAAAAGAGATAGAAAAGAGCATTGGCATTATTAGGTAGAACCCTATAGCAACTGCAACCATCATCCCACCCATGCTTCTTGTCGGCAATAACGCACGAAATATTATTCCAGGTATGAGAAATACAGGTATTGCAGCGTACATCAAGAACAATATCAGATAATATTCTATATAGAGCACCATCAGCCCGTCTATTAGCAGTATTGCTATGGTTACAGAGGGATTGACCAAAAAAAACAATAGAGGATATTGGAGTGGCTTTGGTATATGCCATTCATGCTGATTTGGAAAATAAATAAGTATGTCAAGTTTCAATGTAGAAACATAATATGCATCGTTCTCTATATAAAAGAGATTTGAGAGTACATTGTCAGTAGAATTGATAGTCTGGCTGATATAGCTTAGAGAGGTGTTATACGGGTTTATCGGGCCTGTGACAATGCTTGGAAGGATGCCGAACATGGTGGAAGAGATGTAAAGGAAAAATGTCACTATGAGCGTTGTTGCTATAGCCTCATAGAATTCCCCAATGCCATAAGTTCTTACCCTATCGCTATTGAATATTACCCCAACCAGGAATATTAGTGTGGCTATAGTAAATGAGAATAATATTGCAACAACTGCGATAGGAGCCCAGTTGTTCCAACTTTTCACTACTGACTGATTTATCTGACTGCAATACCACGGTGCCAGGGCGTTGACAGTGCCGGCTGTGCTGCAGTAGCTAAACAAGTCTGCGTGCACATTGTTTAGCAGCATTGTTGTAAAGAGAATTGCAGCAATAATCATGCTTTTCTTCATTTTTGCACCTAAACCAAAGTTGTTAATATTGATAAGAAATCAAGCCTTTCGCCTATTGCTTGCGAGAAATCCAATACGAATGTATCTATTATTACAAAATTAAGTAAGGGTATAAATGTTAGCCCAACACCTATGAACCCAGCATATATTAGAATCCCTTCCTTAAACGATTCATATAGTATGATTAGCAGAGCTACAAGAGATGGAGACACTATGTAGGATGTTGCCCAAGAAGGCAAAATGCTTGATATGGTAGAGCTTGCTATTATACTAGCATAAGATGCGAAGACTGTTCCTAGGAGTACAGGTATGTTAATGCCGCTGTGTGCTATTCCATAATCAATAACACCATATGTTATTCCTGCTAGAATTGGGTATATTATTCCAATTCCGAATGCCAGCGCGATCATCGCTCCACCAAATGTCCTGGTTATCCCAAACGATCGTGATATGAGCCCAATAGCCATAAGTATTGAGAATATGAGTACGGATGAACTAAGTATGAGGAGTTGCACCTGATTTAGGATTATGGTCAAAAATACAAGTCCATATAAAGGGCCGTAGAATGTTACTACTGGATTTAGATTCTCAGGAGACAATGATATAGTATATTGTATGCTTACGCTTCCAGGGTGAATGGAGATAACTCTTTGTGGACTTATGGAGGCCAATATTGATACATAGTATACCAGAAGATTAAGTTCCCCAACATTATGGTTGAATTGTTTAAGGTTGCATATGCTTATCACATAGAAGTTATTAACTGCAGGATTATCGCAACTTCCAGTGACCATCCCGAAATTTGAGAAGATCTGGTGCGGATCTGCTATTATTATTGAGGTGGAAAATGCGGCAAAGATTAATATTAAAACTATTGACAGGAGCAATTCGTATATCTTTATTCGTATCCAGTTGCGTATATCACTTCTTCCCATCAGTGGGCTTAATGCATAGACTATTCCAAAGATTGAGATTATTGCAATAACCGCAGATATAACCACCGGAAACCAGGAAGTATATGGAGACGTCAGGAAATTGCATATGCTACCGAGAGGACTGATGCCTCCCGTGCATCCACTTACTAAAAGACTTGGAATCATTATATCAGCTTGTTGAAGAGCGTCTTGCTCTTGAGGGATGGCGACCCTAATATATCTCCTAATTGCTCCATCAGATCAAAAGATATTATAAACGCTATTATTATGCCTAACAGTTGCAATCCAATAAAAGTTATGTTATTTACAAACTGGTCAGCGTTGGCACTAAGCGCACCGCCGAAATTCAATGGAATAAACGTTTTTATAAGAGTGTAAAGTGCATTCGCCCCAATTTTAGAATTGGTAGTGAAACTTGATAGCAAATTATTAGAATTGCATAAGGTCGTTAATGCTGAGCTCGGCGAGGTGCCCGCGCAGAGTATATTGGTGCTTGATTGAAGCGTTGAAGAGAGTGAGATAAACGGATAAAGCACTGCAGGAAATATTATATAGAACGAGATAAATAATGCAATCATAGACCCGCCTGCTGCTCTTGTCCATGGAAATGATCTCAGGAGAAGACCAAGATATAGGAATAAGGGAAATAAGAAGTAAATAAGCAGCAGGAGTATGATAACTGCAAAACTCAGTGTTACTACAAGGGAAAATGAGCTGCTTTCTAGTATTATCATCTTTTGTATTACGTCTGTTCCTTCTAAAGGCCTGAAGCTGAAGCCAGGATTAATATATGCAGGTAAATAAGATACTCCGCCGCCATTTGCAGTCAGGTCTATCTGAATGCTCTGCATAAGCTGGAGCGGCAATATAAATAATGAAAGACCAATAATGTTCTGCAATGAGTTGTCTATCGTGCCATAATAGCCATTGCATATGCTTACATACATGGCATTCGTGCTTGTCACGGGGGCGACGTTGTAAGATTGAAGACCAACGGAAGTAATTGATGACAAGAATGTCATTATGGTGTCAGTCCCACTTATCCCCCCCACTATGAGAATCACTATAAGAAGATTCGCAAAACTCTCCATGTATTCAGACTTTACGAAAGCTTTCAATTTCTCTATACCAAAAGCCATCCCCACCATATAAATAATTCCTAAGACAGTTAGGACGGTAAGTATGACAAGCATTGTAATGCTGATCATCTCTGAGTAGGTTGAGCCCCTTGACAAAGAGGTATTAATAAAAGTATTAGAGCTGCTAAAGAGGTTGTTGCATGACGGAAAGAGCGCAGTGCTTATGAAGCCGGCCGCATGGGATAGGTTAGGGATTAATGCAAGGCATATGAGAAGCACAAGATAAAAATATTTTTTCATGTTATCACAATAGCCTGCTTAATCCGAGCAGAGATGTATTACCGCCAAACAATGAGGACAGACCCATTATTGACGTTATTATTATAAGTAAGTTCAATATTGGAAGTATAAATCCGATTACAGAATCTATTCCATAAACATGTAGTATTGCAAGTAGCGAGTTTAGGGCTTCTGTGGGGTGACAATTAAAGTAACCATATGGAGGCATTGCTGGAGAGATCCCTCCAAGATGGGATGAGCCGAATGAAGAAATGACTGCGAGCACCGCTCCGCCGCCAGTAACTGCGCCAGATAGAGGGAAGGTGTAGTAAGCAACTAATTTCAGCTCTGCTGAGAGGAGTCCTGTTGAGCCGGGAAGGCCCGATGGCCAGCATCCATTATAATTTATGGCTTCTGCAAGGTTTGGTATTACAAAGAAATTTGGAGTATAATGAGGACAGGTCTTTGGATCCCCGATAATGCAGGTATTATCATTGAATGGTTTATAGTACAGGGACATTGAAGGAATTAAACTCGCACCCACAGGTTTGATAGATGGACTTGTAAGGGAGGTATATTCAAAAATAAAGAATATTGGATATATTATAACCATTACTATGCTTATGGCCATTAATAAGCCGCCAACCTTTCTTGTCAAGAAAGATGAGTGCAGTATTATGCCACCTGCCAAGAGATATGGCCAGATATATATGAACAGAATAATAAACAGGAGAATGAATGAGGAGAGATAAAATAATAAGTATGCCTGTGCTTCTATCATCTTCGTGCCTCTCAGCATCATATAATAACCTACAAATGGTTCATAGGTATATACACTCTCAAATGCAAATCCCTCTCTTGGGATTATGCAGCTCAATGGCACTAGTGGTTCGCATATGCCTACTCTGGCATCGAGCTCTCGCAGGAATGCCATATAGTTCTCAAATATATAAAGGGAGTTAAGATTTGCAGCAGTTTGATTAGTTATGTTTGCATTAAGTATGTATGCAGCCGATAATCCATAATCTATATTAGTTGCTATGTGGGGGTTTGGAGAAGCAGCTGCCGCTTGTGCATTAGGTATCTCGATGTTGCAGATAGTATTTGTTGGATATCCGCTTAAAATGTCGAGTGGGGAGCCTTTGAAATTATTAATCGAGGATGGTACAAGATAAGTATTACATATGTTTGCTAATGAGCTCGGAGGGATTGAATAAAATGTCGATAGAGAGGATGTTCCGAATGTATATAAAATGCCTACAAGTATTACAACGATTACTGTCAGGCCTATTATCTGGCCGAATTCAGTTATTGCATTTGCTTTTATCCGCTTATTTCCCAACACTGCGCCGAGTAGGTAGTACATGCTGACCAGAGAGGCACTTGCCATTATTGCGGCCATTATAACAGGGAGCCAATTCTGGAATTCAGAGTATGGGGTGAATATGCTTTGGGCTAACACCACAGAAGGAATGAATGCGGATAGGAGTAGTATGCTTTTCATTTCTATTAACCCCAGAAAGGACCTATCCCCATTATTCTGGATACTGAGCTGAGGCCTCCTGCAAGGCCTTGGACAAAACCCAACGTTATTGCAAAGTCCAATCCAAGAAGCACAATTCCCTGGAATAAGTATTCTGCAACGCTGAAACTTGCTTGCTGCATTGCTATTGGCATTGTGAATAGAGAAAGTATGCTAAGTGGCGAACTCGCTCCGAAAATGTTGGCGAAGAAGGATATAGAACCGCTATAACCTGTTGTTTGCCAACCCCCGTTGGTCGAGAACAAGAAACTTGTAGGGAGAGATGTAAGAGTATCTGTCTTAATGTATGTTGAGTAGTATGGATTACATATTGTCGTATTTTGACAATACATCCAATTTATTATCGCACTGTTCAAGACTATTGTCAATGGAAATACAAAATAGAGGCCTATGCTTATTGCTAAAAGAATGTTTGCTGATTCCCTCAACCTTGGACCTGTGAAAGAGAGTGATCTCAGTATTATAGAGATTGGGATCAATACGGCTAATGCTGCTGAAGCGATGAGCGGAAGTAGGATATATATTAAAAGAAGCATGCCGAAGGTTGCAGTTACAAGGCTCATCATTGAACCAACATATATGTCTGCGTATGAGTAGAAAAGATTTGGCAGATTAGCAGAGAAAGAAAGTTTGCTGCCTCGGCTTGACATTGCCGCGAGGTTCTGAATTAAGAAATCCTGGGTAAGAATATCAGTAGCAGTACCTGCCAATAACACATTTATTGTATCTGCAAATAATGTTGTTGTTAGTTTCTGACCCTGCACGAAGAGAAGAGAAGAGATATAATTCTCTGAAAATTGTATAGGATCATAGGTCTTGGTTGAGCTGTAGGTTAATGATGATACAACAGTGCAGGAAAATGTTGAGAAAGTTATCAATAGTATTATTATGAGTATGCTTACTATACCTTCAACTGCCTCGTATCTGACAATTCCTCTTAATTTTTCCCTGTTTATGAATGGAAGGATACCGCTCAGAGAATAAAGAAGAGATCCAATCATCATCGTTGCCATTACTACGAGAATGCTGATGCTTATCCAATCATTCCTGTTTATCGTGCCAAAATTGCAGCTTTGCTGAAAAATGTTCGGTGTCAGTAAGGCCAAGAGCATCATACCAACCTCAGCTTTGATCCTAAGCTTGTAACGACACCGGTTGAGCTGCCGAGCATTCTGGCTATTGTATCCATTAGAGGTATTGCTATGGCTAGATCAAGTATAAATAACACAAATTGGGCTACCAGATTAACCGTATGGTAAACTAGATCATTTATTGTTGGATATATGGAGTAGAGTGCAGATAAGCCAATAACTATTGAGGTGGTTGATATGCCCATATTGGTTAAAACAGTTGTATATCCATTCACAACTGAACATAGGATGCCTGAGGTGCATGATGGGGAGGATGGCGTGGTTGGACCATGGAAAGCGGTGTTGAGTACATTTGTCACAGGGGCATTAAGAATCACGAGAAGAGAGGGATAGATTATTGAGATGCCTATGCCTATTGCGATTAGCACGCCCCCAACGCCTCGAACGAATGGAAATGATCTTAGTATTAAGCCTATTGGGATTACTAAAAGCAGACCAATTTTCACAATATATGGCAATAGTGCCATCTCGCTCCCTATTATCACAGATATTGGAAATAGAACGATTACTATAGTATCAGATAATATTGATTCGTAATTCCTTACAGTAATGCTATATGGTGTAAGCATCTCGTTTGTTAGACCAGCCGGTGTGAATGCGACACCAGTTATCAAATATGGTAGTGGAATGCCATCAGGATAAGGAATTGGCGGAGTCGGGTCATAGTATTGTATAGTTAAAGAAGTTAATGCACCTATGCCGATACTCAACCCACCTACAGCATCGTAAGCGCAGGCTAGGTTGTTGTCGACCCCAGTTAAGTATATCTCGCCAGAATTTACCAACCCTGCCAAGTTTGATGAATACGAGCTTGAAGGCGTTTGTCCACTTATTATCACAGCCATGCTGCTCATGAATAGCAATATAGAAAATATGCTTGCTATCAAGATCATTGTTTTCGCTATCTCGTAGTATTCTCTTTCTATCCATCCCCTAAGCCCAGCGCCGGAAAAGATCTTGCTTATTATGTAGCCTATGGCAACTACATCTATTGAGAGAGTTAGTGCTATCAGTGATACAGCTATTGCTTCATTATATACAGATCCAGGTATTGTGATTGTTGTTTTAATAGGTGATCTTAATGAGCAAGAAGTAGCAGCAGATACCAGACTTGGCAGTAAGGCGATTAGCACCATAAAAATGCAGGCTTTGTTAAGAGCCATCTCATCATACAATATTGGTAATGGAAACTTATAATACTTCTCTTTTCTGGCAGCATATCAATGTCTTAGCAGAGGGAATCTTTTCATATACGCTTCTGCCTGAAGTATCACAAAATAAGGCATTATCAGCAAAGAAGTTATTATAAGAACAACATATCTTGATAGGAGAGTACCTGTTATGCCTATAGCAAGTACGTCAAGTATCGATATAGATAGGGTAGATAATAGAAGCCAGCCGACAAAGTATACTGGCTCCCGGTATATTAGCTTTGTGCTGTCCTTTATCGAACGGAAGACTCGCTTATCGTCAACAACTATTGCGCTTGGAACGTAGAATATGATTAGGAATGCAATAAATCCTACAATGGAAGTTAAAACTCCGCCAAGCGAAGGAAGGTAGTAGCTTGCTATGATATTGGTAGCTACCACCACCAAAGCATATGCCAGCAGAACCACAAATACCCTTGAGATGTACTTTTCTATATCTCTAAGCACACTTCCAGCTATTTTTGTGTGTGTACGCTTAGATTTGACTATTAGACTTATTGCAACGAAAGCAAAACTCAAGAAGAGAAGAGAGAAGAACACTGAGAATATTATAACGGATATGCTTATTGGGTTCGTGTTAATGAATATGCTTGCGCTTCTTAGGAATATGCCACCAGCAGTCATGTAGGTAGGAAGTGGGGCAAATAAAGGTATCGCCACAGCAATTATGAAGGGTATAGAAAACAGGAGCACTAGCTTTAAATTCTGAAAGTATGTCTCTAGGGAATCAGTGAGGACATTTCCCATTATTGCACCATTTGATATACTGCGTCTCAATAAATAAAAAGCCATACTATTGGCTGCTTTTGTTGTAGACAGGATTGCTTACATAATAATAATCATTGTTGTATAAGATTGCAGAAAATGGCCCAGTTGTGTATGGTCCAACCATGTATTTAATCCTAAGAGGATACGTGTCGCTGCTCTTATTTAAAATTATTTTATTAATATTTATAGTGCATTCTAAAGAGACGCATGTGTTGCTTTTGTTTATGATACTCTCATTTATAAACCCGTAAAAACCAAATGTGCTGTTGCTGACCCCAATAGTAGAAACATAAATAGTATTGTTTGTCAGATTATTGTAACTAATTGTGGCATTGTAGTAAATGTAATTTCCATTTATTGCCAGATCTTGGTTCTTTAGTGATATATTGAAGTTGTGAGTATATTGGTTGTGTGATCTGATTATAATTGCAGTTGACGCTAGGATAATAAATAACATAGTAATAGCCAAAGCAGGCGTTGCATATCTTCCGATTCTCTCTTTTACTATCCCAGGTCCTTTGTTTACGTTCTTTGAGTATAAGGCAAAGACAAAGAAGAAGGAGAACATGCTAAAGTAGGAGATTAGTGCGTGAGATAGAAGTAAGAAAGGAACCATGCTAAATAGAGGTATTAGCTCTTTCTTATTTATATAAATTAAGAGTATTGCTAAGGCAATTATAGACAAATAGAAGAGTTTTGAGAATACAAGCATGGTGATATGGTAACTGGTCAGTAACGAGAATCCAAGGATTGCTGCGCCGCTTGGCATAATTAATGAACTTACCGGAGCGAATACAGAACTCCAGTATATTCCCGGATTTATTATTATAACATAGGAGTTTATCAGGAAGAAGACTGCCAAGGCCCCAAGTATATTAAACGCTCCTCTCTTTAATCCCTGATTATTAATCATGTATATTATAAAGAATATCACGGGAATCCATAATTCCTCTTGTATCGCGAGTGCTATGCCTAGAAGGATAAATGCATATTTTTTGTCCAGCTTTGAGTAGGTGATAAGCAAAAGCGTGAGCATTATATATACGGGCAAGGATGCTACAAACGCTATTGAAATTATAAAAAATAATATTAGTGAATATCTGGGGGAGAGATTCTTCTCATCATGCAGAAGGATTGTTGCTGTAATTATAAGCAGGAATAAGAATATTGCAGCTTCGAGACTCATGTCAATATGGGAAAGGTTGTGAAGAGTCATGCTAGAGATTAGATAAAATGGCGCTGAGATCAAAGGATACAGCGCAGGATATTCCAGAGAACCCATTATTTTATTGTTTGTTGTGATTGTCACTCCTATAGTACTGACATTGCCTAGTAGAAAATTTGAGAAGGAAAGGGCATATGGATTAGTGCTATTCAGCAAGGACTTTATGCTTAAGAAGGATATCACGGTCTCGTCGTCTACAGAGTACCTTGTAAAGACATGGCCAGATAAGAAATAGAATAGCAATATAACCAATATTAATGCATAAAGAATTAAGGCAATTTTGTAGCTTCTTTTGTGAAGGAAATACGCAGCAAATGTAGCAATGAAAAGCAATGGGAGCAATATAACTAGATATGTGCCTATGTTCTCTAAGAGATAAAGTAGGGTTTGTATAAGACCGGAAGAAATGCTGTTGCCTAGAACATATAGGTAATATATGAAAAGTAGGATTAATATAAGGAATAAGATATTTAGTATAAGCTTGGTTGCTTTCTTACTTATGCTTCTTCCTTTTGTGTTCCCTTGTTTATTATCACGTAATGAGATAAGAGATGCAACTAAGTAGATCAATGAAATGGATATGTATAGCGAGGCTACAAACCTTGCAATTGGCACTAGGAATAGTGAATAATAAGATAAAGCAATTGTGATGAGGAAGAAGAATAATATTATAAATATTTGAGATTTAGAATTAAGTCGCATGCTTATTACTACTCAACAAAATTTAAGTAGAATATAAAAGAAAAAAAAGAAAAAAAGAATATCTCAGTGCTAATCAGCAACCTGAGATACTGCTTATTGAGCTTCCGAAGCCGGCAACCGTTGTTACGATCCATGGTGCTGCCAATACGAGTATTAACCCTATTATGCCACCCATAATCATACCAAGAGACCATCCTTGTAGACCGCTTCTCAAATTACCTGCAGCAGGCAGGAAGTGAGCCGCAGCATAAAGAACGCCGCCTACTACGAACAATACTAGCGCGAATATGCCTACGACAGTTCTTACAGTATTTACTATATTACATAGATTGCTAGTGAGAAGATTTACTGAACTCTGTGCAGACAGTGACAGGCCTAGTAAATTCGCTACTACGCCACCTATGAAGACTAGATATATTGCTAGTCTTATTTTTTTGCTTATCTCCATCTAAATCAACTTATATGTGTAAATCTTATGAAAAAGTAACCTTAAATAACTTGGGTTTTGGGGGTTTAAATACTTTGTTGTGCGCAGTATGGCTAATTTTGGCTTAATTTGAAGAAAGTAATGTTCCTAAAGGCAAGTGTGAACGAATCCTGATTGCTATTATTAATTATGATAGTCAGATTATTATATCCGGATCTTACTGGGATTCTAGCAGTGTATTTGGTAGATAGGACATTTACTTTTTGATTGGAGGTTAGGATACCGTTGTTGTATATTGATATTGTGGAGTTATCCAGGGAAAGGATATCGGAGTTCATGGTTATCAGGCCATTTGTAGGAGAGTATAGGGATATTGAGCTTCCGTTTGCCACCCACCAAAATCCAGACTCGTTAAGACAATTGCTGCAGACAGCGAATTCCGGAGCCCATTCTCCGGATATGAATGCAGTGATGTTTGAGGGTAGTTGTTGAGTGTGTATATTGTCTGGAACCTTGAATAGAATTGTAGAGTTGCCTGTGTATATTGGGCTGCCTAACATATTTGAGAGCGTCGATGTCAGGTTCTTAAGTACCGTTGCATCATATAAATTACTGAGGACTGAGATATAACTGATGTTGTATTTTGAGAGAAGGATAATTGTTGGTTTTGTAAGATTCTCTCTTATTGGATAGGAACCATAGTCAGATAAGTTTTCGAGAGAGTATGTGGAAACGAGCGGGATGGAATATATATAAAGGTCTTGGAGAGGTGTGCTTCTGGTAGTGTATCCACCAATTATTGGCATATTAAAGCCTGTTTGATAGTACATACCAATAGCTGACGGGTAAGATTGATCCGGAGCGGATGGTAAGAATAAGACAGATGAGTTGATAGTGTGATTTATTAGAGAATATGCCTTCGGTATTGCTGTATTCGTATAAAAAGTATTTGTAAAAGATGAAGCTAACGGGATTCCTGCACATTCGAGCAAGATTATTGAGGAGATAATTGCAGTATATATTATCTTTTTTTTCACGGAATTGACTTTTGATAAAAGACTTTTGAAACCAAATGCTGCAAGGATTGCTAGGCAAAGAGAAAACATTATATCGAATCTGCCAGGCTCTCTTATGAGATTAAATATAGGCATGATTCGATAAAGGATATATGGGCCAGGTATCATGGTTACATTGCCATTTATATGTATTAGTGGGCCTAGAGAGAGCATTGCAAATATAATTCCGATAGATGCCCATACCATAGTATTTTTGAACTTCTTTGATTTAATATCGGAGTATATGCCAAATATAGATAAGAGCATAACAGAGTATCCAATATAAGAAACACCTTCCCAATAGAAACCATATGGCATGAGTGTATGGTAATATTTACTAGCCAGCTGATTGAAGATTCCATTAAAATAACTTGGAAGGAAAAAAGAAAGCAAATCATTGCTCCATGCTTCATTATCACCAAGGCTTGAGGAAGTTGCTGCAAGAGAAAGTGAATTGCTATGTATTATGCCGTTTATTAAGGGAAAGAGGAATGGGAGCCCGATTAAAAAGGTCAGGATTAGTATTTCAAAGATTATAGATATTGTTTTGAGGTTAATTTGCTTTCTTGAAGAGCTGAAGTATGTAAAGTAGCAGAATAGCAGCACGAAAAGGAATAGCATTATGCCTTGTTCTATGTCACCCATAAAAGATGCTAGAACTAGAGAAAATGCTGCCAGCACGATGTATCGCGGCTTTCGTCTCTTTATTGAGAGAAGGAAAGATAGGATAAATAACGGGATCCATTCTGTTGAAGTAAAATTCAAGAATATGAATGAGTGGGCTATGTTAACTGCGCTAAAGGAGAAGATTACGCCTGCGATGAAGGATGCGTATGTATTTTCAGTCAGATACATGGCAAGCAGATACATAAAGAATGCGGAGAGGAGAAAGCCCAAGATAAATATTACATTATATGAGAAAGTAAGGCTTATTTGCTGGAATGGAAAAGAAATTAGGCTTGCTATTGGTGAGTCTAAATAATTATAAGAAAAATTTGCTCCGTATGGATAATACAAGAGATTTGTTGTATATGGAGAGTTGTGAAGAGTGAATATGGAATAACCAGGCCACCAAAGAAACCATAAGAACTGATACGGATCTCCAGTGCCGTTTATGTGGGCAAATACATGCATTATATTTGCAAATATGGGCCATGACACGAGCATCGTTAGCAATAAGTAAAGAGTTAGTACGAGCACTTCTTTCTTTGTAATCTTAGGAAATATGTATTGCATCGTCTTCACTGTGGAAGTGTTCTGTGAAGTTGTTATTAGTCATTCTTCATACGTAATCTTAATCTTAATGCTGCATTTATGAAATAGATCACATCTGAGATATGAACGTTGCTTTGTGGCTGCTCATCCCAAGAAATTGGAAACTCTCTAACTTTAATACCGTCTCTCTGAGCCATTATTATTAGCTCTGTGTCAAAAAACCAATGGTCATCTTTTACCTTTTTTATATATGTTTTTATAAATCTTGAGGACCAGAACTTGAAGCCGCACTGATGGTCTTTAACTTTAGATTGAAAGAGAAGTGCAATTAACCAGTTGTATGATAAGCTAGCAAATAATCTCAGAATACTCCTATTAGCATCTGATCCTTTAATATAACGTGATCCTGTTACAAAAACCTCCCCATTATCAACCAAGGTAACGGCTTTGTTAAGATATCTTGCAGGAACTGCCATGTCAATATCCAAGCATCCTATGATGTTGCCTTTAGCAAGCGTTATGGCTTCTTTTATTGCTTTCCCTTTCCCAAGCCTATGATTTGATGTCATTAACCGTACGTGAAGCATCTTGGACTTTTCCCTGCAGATAGTGGGGGAATTGTCTGTGGAGCCATCCTCTGCTAGTATTATCTCGAAATTGCCGAGTTTTTTGGTTTCTTTGTAAATAAGATCGAAATTCTTCTTAAGGTTGCCTTCTTCATTATGTATTGGAAGGATTAAAGAAAGCATAGTACCATCAACATGCACTGAATCATTTAACTGAGGCGATTATACCATCGATTATGCCGTTAACGCCTATGCCGCCTGTAGACCTTACGGCTATCCTGTGGCTGAGAACAGGCCTTGCAAGGAACTTTATATCATCGATGCTCACTTCCTTTCTGTCTTCTATCAGTGCTTTGGCTTTGGCTGCCTGCATGAAAGATATGTCGGCCCTTGGGCTTGCACCCATTGTTGTATGGATCTCTTTTCGCGTTGCTCCGACTATCTTTGTTATGTATTGTACAACATTGTCAGGCATAACAATGCCTTTGGCTGCCTGCTGCATTGATAGGATATCGTTTGTAGAGATGACCTTCTTGGCCTCAACGTTCTCCTCGCGTTCCTTTATCCTCAGCATCTCTTGCTCCTCTTCCATGCTTGGATAATCCACATCTATCTTCAAGAGAAATCTGTCACTAAGCACCTTTGGCAGTGGCTCTGTCCCTTCTATCTTCAGGGGATTCTGTGTTGCAAATGCTGTAAAAGGAGATGGAAGCCTGATATCCTCTCCGCCAACAGTGACCTGGCGCTCCTCAAGCGTCTCAAGCAAACCACTCATCGTCTTCGGGGAAGACCTGTTGAGCTCATCTATCAATAGGATATTTGTAAAGATCGGGCCTTTGTTGAATTTGAGATTTCCGGAAGGATCTTCAGAGACATATCCGACAATATCCTTTGTTTGCAGATCGGATGTTCCTTGGATTCTCTTGAAGTCTCCCTGTATAGTCTCTGCGAGGGTCTTTGTCATTGTTGTCTTAGCGACCCCAGGAACCCCTTCGAGCAAGGCATGCCCATTTGCCACCATGGTTATGAAAAGAAGCTCTATGGTGTCTTTTTTGCCAGCTATGTGCTTCTTGACTTCTTCGGAAACTGCGAGATAAGCCTGATGCGCATCCAATAAAACACCATATCTGATTAAAGAACTTTAATCGTACCTATTTAATAATATTATCATGATGAATATATTAATATTAGATTAAATATTCAGTTTATACTTAGGTGCAGAAATGATAGGCAAAGGAACATCCGAAAAGAGGCTCGTCTCAATACCAGAGGCTCTCGAGATACTTGAAGGCAGGAAGAAGGAGGGAGAGCTTGGCTATGAGCAGGAGCTTGCTTATGAGTATGCAAAGAAGCTCTCCAAGATAGATGTGAAGGATTCAGTTAAGATGAGGAAAGATCTTGAAGAGCTTGGATTTACGGAAAAGGCAGCCATAAAGATAGTAGATATCATGCCTTTGGACATTATGCAGCTCAAGCAGACATTGATAATAGAAAGGAAGACATTCGCAGATGACTTATTGGAAAAGGCGATGGAGATCGTCGAGAAGCACAGAGGTAAATAGATGTTTAAGCAGTGGAGGAATTATGCAGGAAAGAACGCAAAGAAGAGAAGAATTGGAAGAATATGCAATAGTTCTTGATTACTTGCCTACTGGAAAGTCTTATTCTGTAAAACCAGAGCCACTTGTTCAGCTCATTGGAGAGAACAAATTCACACTTTTAGAAGCTGTTGCAAAGGATGTTGAGATAAAGGTTGGAGAGAGAGTTTATATAGGCAGGGAAGAGCGAGATAAGATACTGCTCATAAAAGGAAGGCTCTCTTACAACGACCTCACTGAAGGTGCGAAGAAGGAGTTGCAGGATGCGATTTACAAGATAATAAAGTCAAATGAGAAGAAGTTTGTTGAATTATTCAATAATGCATCATCATTGAATATTAGGATGCATTCGCTTGAGCTTCTTCCAGGGATCGGAAAAAGGCACTTAACAGCGATACTTGATGCAAGAGAGGAGAAGAAGTTCGAATCCTTTGAGGATATCACAAACAGGGTGCAACTACTTCAGGACCCTATAAAACTGCTTGTGGACAGAGTCATAATGGAGTTAAAGGGAGATAGCAGATTCTTCATGCTCACAAAACCGCTGTCACAACAGCCATACAGACAATAAGCTCTTTTGTGGCATCCTCCTGCTAGCTAACATTCTGAGCTTCTGCATTCAGTTAAGAATTAGAATGGGGTTTCACTTGCCTGCTCTTTCAAGATGAAGCTGCGGCACTATCAGTTTTCTCTTCATTGATTTTGATACATAGAGCTCGACAACATAAGAATCTCCTCTTTTCTCGATGACTACGGCAGTCTTGCCTCTGTATCTTGGATGTGGTATATTCTTGAAGTTGCTTTTTGGTACTATTATAACCTTCTCCCCTATCTCAAAATTCTTTATTATCTTGCTTATGCTAAGCTTTGAAGGCTTGTGATGTCTGGCGAGATGCCTTGTCCTGCCCACAAATAAACCATGAGATCTCCCTGTCATTCTAACCACTAGATGTTATAAATTTATAATATTCTTGTTCTAAATGAATATAAGCTTTTCGCACCGCAACGGCTCCGGGTATGGTGTATAAAATTACCGAATTTAAGATATCTGACATGTATAAAGAGCTTAGGGTCAGCTTTGGCTATATGAATTGGTGGCCTGGGGAGAGCAATGATGAGATAGTCATAGGTGCGATATTAACCCAGCAGACCTCGTGGAAGAATGTTGAAAAGGCAATGAGAATGCTCAAGAAAAGGAAGATGCTTGGGCTCAGAGAACTTTCAGAGAGTGGTATAGAAGAGATAGAGGATGCGATAAAGGCATCGGGATTTTACAGAAAGAAAGCAGCTAGGCTCAAGAGGATTTCCACATATGTTATTAATAGATATGGCAGCCTTGGCGCGTTTTTTGATAATGGCAGGGATGAGCTGAGAAAGGAGCTTCTGGCCATGGAAGGCATAGGCATGGAGACTGCCGATGCGATACTTCTTTACGCTGCTAGCAAGAGGATCTTTGTTGTAGATGCATATACAAGGAGAATAATGAGCAGAGTGTATGGAATAGATCCAAAGATAGGGTATGAAGAACTTAGGAAGATTATGGAAAGGGGAGCTAAGAGAGATATAAGAGTATATAAAGATTTCCATGCCCAGATTGTCGAATTAGGCAAAAGGAATTGCAGGAGGCGCCCATTATGCAGTGGGTGCCCATTAAAAAATAGATGCAATCTTGCACGTTCTGTCGAAGGCACAAGATAAGATTAAATATTAACACGAGAATGTTAATCTGGTATTTATGAACTTCAAAGAGTACATAGAGCTTCATAGGAATGAAGTTTATTCAAAGATCTGCGAATATGTTAAGATAAAGGATCCTGTTGAACATTATAAGATGGTGAGGGATTACATAGACAGGCAGGGAAGCTATAGACGTCCTGGGCTTCTTATGCTGAGCGGAGAGGTTTTCGGGGCAAATAAGGAAGATCTTATCACTCCGGCAGCTGCCATGCAGCTATCCGAGGATTGGATACTGGTGCATGATGATGCAGAGGATGATTCTGAGCTGAGAAGGGGGAAGCCTGCGCTGCATAGAATGTATGGTATAGAGCAGGCGATAAATGTTGGGGATGCTGGCCATGCTGCGATGTGGAGGATGGTCAAAGACCACCTTCTAAGCGCCGGCACAGAGAAAGGCAATAGATTCTATGAAAAGTTCTATGATATGATAGAGTATACAGTGGAAGGCCAGTACATAGACACTAATTTCTTTGTCAACGTACGCGACCTGAAGAAAGCATCCGAAGATCTTTATTTCAGGATAGTGGAAAGCAAGACATGCTATTACTCTGTTTATGGGCCTCTGCAACTCGGCGCAATAGTTGCGAATGCTGACCAGAAGACTATTGGTATGCTAAAAGATATAGGAGTGCCAGCAGGGAGGGCATTCCAAATAATAGACGACGTCCTGGATATGACTGCAGACGAGAAGCTCTTCGGCAAGAAGAATTATGGCGATCTTTATGAAGGCAAGCTAACACTTATCATTCTCAATACATACAAGAAGGCTACAGAGGCAGAAAAGACAAGAATAGACAAGATATACAAGAAGAGAAGGAAAGAGAGGACAGATGAGGAAGTGAACTTCCTGATTGAGGTTATAGACAAATATGATAGCATTGAGTATGCGAAGAGCAGGGCTAAGGCATATGGAGAAGAAGCCAAGGGCATAATAGAGAAATACAAAAACGCACTTCCGAACAATGAGTACACAGAAGCCATGCTCTCCGCTGTAGAAGAACTTTATATGAGAAAGAAATAAGTGCCAAACAACAATATGCGTTCCCACCCTAAGGCAGTATTTCATATCGTGAACAGGCTTAGCTTCCGAGTTCGGAATGGGTTCGGGCGTTTCCCTGCTCCTGTGGTCGTTTGACAGGTATATATTGTCAGGAAAAGCTTAAATAACTTTCAGCAAAAGAAGTGTATATAGCAAATCCTTTTTAATGTGAGTAACATATTGCGCTCTTCAGACAATGTTCTGGTATTCCTATGACTTTCAGAGATAGAAAGAGCAGGGAGGGCTATTCCATCCCGGATTTAAGAGAAGCTATGCGGAGAAGGGAGAGAATAGAGGAAGGGCGTGTGGAGTGGGAGTACAACAAATCGAGGCTTGATGGGGAGGCAAAGGAGCTGAAACGGAAGAAAGGAGAGATAGCAAAGGGGGCCTTCAAGGCAGCTGGAGTCATGCTCTTCGCAGGATATATAGCGCATGTTACAGTGGAATCATACAATGTATTTAACAAAACGAACCCTCTGCCAACAAGCATACTGAATAGAGAGTGGAATACGATAGCAAATGTTGTCCATGCAACAATGATAGTGCTAGACAGTATATTCGTTGCTGTGGTAGTGTTTTTATATAAAGAGATAAGAAGAAAGCCCTGATTCAGCCCCACATCTCAGCCTTTATGTGCTTCTGGTCAACGCCCAGTGAGAGCAGAGCTTGCTTTAATGCATTGACAAATGCAGGAGGGCCACAGATGTAGCTTATCCTGTCTACAACGTCTGGAGCATACTTTTTTATCATCTCGGCATTGACATGCCCGGTATTTCCTTTCCATGTATCGTTCTCTTTCGGACGCGTGACAGTTACCGCAAGTTTTACGCCCAACTCAGAAGTTATCTGGTTGAGCTCTTCGTGCTCTATTATATCATCAGAGTACTTCGTGCTGTATATCAGAACTCCATCAATCTGCTGGCTTCTGGCCTTTGATAGGCGAAGCATAGAAAAGAATGGGGCTAATCCAGTTCCACCAGCAAGGAAAAGAAATTTTGTTCCGGGATTTAGGTCGAACTTGAATTGCCCATATGGGGCAGAAATATAGTAAACATCGCCTATCTTTGCTGTGTCAAGCTTTGAAGTGAACTTTCCGTGGACAAGAGATATGAGAAACTCAAGGCTTCCGGAAGGAGGTGCATTTGCTATGGAAAATGCTCTCCCTATAGATTCGCCAGTTTCCTGATTCTTGTAATAGAGCATGGCAAACATTCCAGGAACAAAGTCTATGCTTGTTCCATCCTGTGCTTCGAAGGTAAATGCAGTCACTTCTGGGGTTGACTTTTTAATCGTCTTTAGTACATAGGGTCGGTTAAGTATCATGAAGTCTACCATTTCATATATGCAAGTGCCTTATTAAAATGCTTTAGATCAAGCAGGCCTAATTAGATTTGGCATTTGTTATGCCTTCGACTGTCTTCTCAAACTTCTCGATTGACTTTATCACTTCTTTCAGTTTGGGGTTAATGTTATAACCGAGATCGTAGCCTCTTTCAGTTCGCATATGGGTAGGCTGTAGAACATTTAGATTCATTGAAAGATTTCTTAATGTTATTATTAGGGTCTTCCGTGTGAAACTCTTTCCAAGTACAGAATATAGTTCTCGTGTGGTCCTTGGAGACTTAAGCATTAATAATTTAAGAACTGCGTAATTGGGCTTGCTTAGAAGCTTCCTTATTACCCATATATCATCATCGCCCTCCCTTTGAATTGATGCTCTTGCCATTTTTATACCTTCTGAATTGACATTTATAATTAAACATCAAGTTTTATAAACATATACTTGTTGTAAACCGCATATCCAAAATATATTTGAATATATCTTGATTGTTGCTCCTTCTCGGCCTTTTTTTCTTTTATAAAAGTAAATGTTTATATATTATAATAAAGATATTGTATTTTGGTATTATGCTTTCCATCAAGGATTCAGAGAGTATGCTGCTTATTGAGAGAAAGCATATCGTGGGGAAGCGCATTGCAGAAAGTGAATTTTCTGAAGTGGTCTTGCTAGGCAAGGAACAAGTATACCTTGTTGGGAAGTATCTCTCTTCAAGGGAGTTCTCCCTTCTCTCTTCAGCAATTGAGAGGATAAGGTTAGCTGGAGAAGGTACAGAAAGTGATGAGGCCGCATCCATTGCTCATGAATATTTATCCAGAAATCTCGATACTGTGGCTGCAAGGCGTTTGGCAGGCTTTTCCGCAAAGCTCTCGGAGCGTGTGGGAGTTATGAAAGTGATATTCACGGATCCAGATGTTGAGAGGGTTTTGGTTCCGCAACATGGGGATACTTTGATTGTTATAACGAAAAGCTGCGGTGCGTGCTCCTCAAACATTAAGGTTGTTGAAAAGAACATTAAGAAGCTCTCGTTTGTTGTGCGGGAATGCAGGATGCATGATAAAATAGAATTTTTGGACAGCCCTAAGAAGATGGTGCTCAGATCCATCCTTAGATCTTATGCCAATGATTTCTTTGAGGGGAGAACCGCAAACAGGAAGTTTATATGCCCTGAATTGATGGTGTATCTGCACATGGCGATGGAGACAGGAAATAATATTATTGTTGCTGGGGCTCATGAGAGGATAACACTTCTTAATCTGATGGCACACCTAGTTCCGCAGGATACAAAGACCCTGGTGTCAGGGATCTCTTTGGAGGATTCCAATAAGAGAAACAGAAAGTACATCCTTTGTGAAGATAAGCCAATAAACAGAGCGCGATCGCTCTGCATGCTTGCAGATTCTATTGCTCCAGACTTGCTTATTATTGAAGATGCAGGCAGGGAATTAGGAAAGCTCCTGAAAAGAATAGATTCTAGGATGAACATTATCGCTTCTATAGAGAACAACTCCCTTGATATACTTTGGATCCTGAGGTCTTTGAGATTCGGCCTTGCGCCAGCAATAATGGGCATTTTGGATATCCTTATATTTGTTGATGTAAATGGGAATTACACAGTTTCTGAGCTCAAATGGCTGAGTAGAGGGGAGACATTTGAGGGGAAGGGCTTTGGGGAAGACCTGCTGGAAGAAGCCACTCTCTTCTGCTCTTCAGTATTCATAGAGAAGAATCTGAGCACATCAAAGGTAATAATAGAGTATGCAAAGATAAATGGTCTCTCAACAAAGAGAGCAGTAGCTGCATTTAATGATAGAGTGCATGCTTTGAGCGGGGGAGATATTTATAGTGAGCTTGAATCTGCAAGGTTATCTCCGAGTTTTGTTTATGCATAAAAAGAAATATGTTTGCGTTTATCTTACTCTGATGCAATGACAAAACCAGAGTGGCTTACCATAAAGCCAGCATCAACTGAAAGATATGCTGAGATAAAGGAGAGTATACGCTCTGAGGGGCTGCATACGGTTTGTGTTGAAGCGCATTGCCCAAATATAACAGAGTGTTGGAGTGGAGGCACAGCTACATTCATGGTTCTGGGAGATGTTTGCACAAGAGGATGCAGGTTCTGTGCGGTTGCGAAGAAGGCCTCAGGTAATGAGCCGGATAAGAATGAGCCAGAGAAGCTCGGAAGAATAATCAAGCTATGGGGGCTCGATTATGTAGTGATAACATCAGTATGCAGGGATGACCTCAAAGATCATGGTGCAGAACACATCTCAAGATGCGTTGAGGAAATAAGAAAAGAGAATCCAGATACGATAATAGAAGTACTTTCACCAGATTTTAGGGGAGATTATGAGTGTATTGAGAGGCTTGTCAGCTCGAGGCCAGATGTTATAGGAAATAACATAGAGACTGTCAAGAGGCTTAGCCCGTTTGTGAGGGACAGGCGCGCAGATTACATGCAGACTCTTGAGTTTCTTAAGGGAATAAAGAAGATTAATCCTGAGATATACACAAAATCAGCGATAATGCTCGGCATGGGTGAGAGCCCGGGAGAGGTTATCGAAGCTTTTAATGATCTTAGGAATGCGGGGGTTGACTTTCTTGCTGTAGGGCAATATCTAAGGCCAAGCTTAACTCAGATAGAAGTTAAGGAGTATGTCAGCCCGGAGAGGTTTGCAGAATTGAAAAAGTTTGGGGAAGGCATAGGGTTTGAGTATGTTGCTTCTGGGCCGTTTGTGAGAAGCTCTTACAGGGCCGGTGAGTTCTTCGTCAAAAGAGCCTTAGATCAGAAAAGAGGATCTGATCATAAAAGCTTTGACCTCGCTTCTCCCACAAGGTAGAGCGATCCTGTTATACATATAACATCATCAGTTGATGATTCGCTGAGAGCTTTCTTCCACGCCTGCCCAAAATTATCGAATGGCTCAGAGCCGGCAGAGAGGGAAGAGAGATATGTTGGATTATAAGACATCCTTCTCCCAAAGTCTGTGTTTGACTCGAATGCGGTGAAGTAAAACTTTGAGGAGAGCATGGCAAGCTCCTTAATCATCTCGTTTACATTCTTGTCCTTCTTCGCAGCAAATATTACCCTGAGGCTGCGACCCCTAAGACGAGCCTTTAGGGTCTTTACAAGAGCTTCAATCTTCATTGGATTGTGCGCCCCGTCGAGTATCACTTCTGGATTTTTCATGATAATCTCGAACCTTCCAGGAATATTAAGATGTAGAAGGCCTTCGCGCACAGACTTTTCGGAAACCTTAAAACCGTGAGATTTTAACGCAAGAACCGCGCTTATTGCAAGTGCAGCATTGGCCACCTGATGCTCACCGAGAATGCTCATTGTCAAGTCAGTATACCGCTTATTCTCTGTTATGAGATCAAATCTGGTTCCTTCGTCGATTGTTTTGATATGGCATAGTATATCCTTTCCTAATAACTTCAGATCTGCTCTTTCTTCTTTTGCCTTCTTTTCCAGTATCTTCACTACTGAAGGCTGCAACGCCCCCGAGATTACAGATATTCCGGGTTTTATTATACCAGATTTATCAGTTGCAATCTCTTCTACAGTATCGCCAAGAATCTCTGTGTGATCAAGGCCTACGTTTGTTATTATTGCAACTTTAGGAAGGATTACGTTTGTACCATCGTATCTGCCCCCAAGGCCTACTTCTATTACACCTATCTCAACTCCAGCCTCCTTGAAGTGTTGGAAAGATAGGGCTAGGAGGGCTTCAAAGTAGGTAGGCAGCCCCCACTCACTTCCTCTGGAAAGGCATTCCGAGTATGCTGAAAGATTGTTTACGAGGCGTACAAAGGCAGGCTTAGACATGATGCGCATGTTGACCTGCGCCCGTTCGCGCATGTCTTCTAGATGCGGAGAGATGTGCAAGCCAACTTTGTATCCAGATCGCATAAGCATGCTTGCAATCATTGTAGAAGTTGAACCCTTTCCTGCAGTACCACCGATGTGGACAGTGGGGTATGCGTTCTGTGGATTTCCCATCAGCTGGAGGAGTGCACTCATTCTTCCAAGTTCCTCGCCTTCATTCCTCTTTTTATTGAATGGGAGAGATTCCAGATATGCTTTTGCCTCTGAAAATGTTTTGATCTCCATGGAGCTCACAAAAAGCTACTCATATTTATCAAGGAACAGTTGCCTGAACAAGTGTATTAAACTAAATAAATATTAATATCCATGCGCCAATCTCTACCATGAAGACAATAATGTATCTTGCGATGACACTGAACGGGAAGATAGCGGATGGCAAGGGCTCAATAGGCTTCTTCTCAGATAACGAGTGGAATTTATTCCAAAAGGAGATGAGGAAGTGGGGAAATATCATGATGGGAAGAAGGGCTTTTGAGGTAAGTTTGAAGGCAGAGGTCTTTCCATATCATGGCTTGAATATAGTAATGACTAAAGAGAAGATCAAAAATAGATGGGGCGAGAGTGTGATATTTTTTGGCGGGTCGCCGGCAGAAGCGCTAAGGCTCCTTGACGATCGCGGATTTGAGATAGCATACATTGGTGGAGGAGGCATGTTGAATTACTCTTTTCTTAAAGAAGGGTTAATAGATGAGATAATGGTTGATGTAGAGCCTACAGTAATTGGAGTTGGGGTTGGGCTTCTTGCAGAGGAGGAGATAAGAAGCAAACTTAAGCTTATTGATGTAAAAAAGATATCAGAGGATGAGGTTCGGCTAAGATATTCTGTGATAAGGTAAGATCATGAAGAGAGTTATGGCATTCGGTTCTTTTGACATTTTGCACTTGGGGCATCTTCTCTATTTGAAAAAGGCCAGGATGCTTGGCGATTTTTTGATAGTGGTTGTTGCAAGGGATAAGAGCATTGAAGGTATGAAAGGAAAGGCACCGATCATGAATGAAAAGGCGAGGCTGGCTCTGGTCTCGTCATTGAGGCCCGTTGATCTGGCAGTGCTTGGAGAGAAGCTTCCTGGACAGGCATCGAGATATGAGATCTTGAGAAAGTATAAGCCAGACGTGATAGCTCTTGGCTACGACCAGAAGGTTGATATTGGCGAGCTGAAAAAATGGCTCTTTTCTAACGGAATCAAGGCAAGAGTTGTTAGGATACGTGGAAAAGCTGATGAAAAAGTATTCAAGAGTTCTCTGATTAAGCGAAAGCTTGCCATCTATCTAAAGAGATAGCGTCAGACCATCTTCTTGTCTTTCGTCTCTTTTATGAAAGATATAAATATTATTGATAGGATGCAGATGCCAATCGAGACAAACACTATCTTGGGCCATGCTGCAGTCAGCGTTCCTGAGCTTATTATGATTGCAGGCAGGACGAATGTTGTTAGCACGCCTGCAAGTACTCCGCCGGATTGATTTGATAGGCCGATTCCGGAGTACCTATACTTTGTAACAAATTGCTCGGCAAGAAGGATGGGAATAACTCCAGCAGCTATGAATATTGAGCCTATGAGAAGCAACTGCGCCAATATTATGAGAGCATAGCTCCCAGTATTGATAAGCATGAAATAAGGATACGTAAATACCATAGTCAATAGTGCAGATAAGTATAATGTCTTCTTTCTGCCGATCTTATCGCTGATAAGTGCGCCGCATATTGCAGTGAATATTGCGAATATTCCTCCAAGAATGACAGATACCGTTGCAAAAGCTATATCGCCATTAAGGATGATGTGAGATATGTATGTTTCTGAGAAAGGCACTACTTCAAGGCTGATCACACTGGCAGCGAATTCTGGAGCTATTGCAAGCGTGAGTATGAGGCGCCAGTTAGATTTAATTATTGTTAGAGCGGGGGTCTTGTCGACCTTCTTGCTTCCCAGCTTCTTAAATAGAGGGCTCTCGCCAAGGAAGTACCTTATCGCCACACCTATAACTATCAGCACAGCGCCGAAGAAGAAAGGTATTCGCCATCCGTTGTTTATGAAAGCAACCTTCCCAGATGAGGAGGCAGCTATGAATAGAAAGAAGACTACTGCGCTGCTTATCACGAGGCCTATCGCAGTAGCTATCTGCACCCAACTAGTCCAGAAAGCCCGGTTCTTTGATTTTGAGACGAATTCGGAGGTCCATGCTATTGCTCCTCCATACTCGCCTCCGGCACCAATTCCGAAAAGAATCCTGAAAAATATAACTATTATTGGTGCTGCAATTCCTATTGCTGCGTATGATGGAACCAATGCAATACCGAGCGTGCTTATCCCCATCGTGGAGAGCGTCCACATTAACATTTTCTTGCGACCAAGGCGGTCGCCTAGATGTCCGAAGATGAATGCGCCTATGGGCCTGAATAAGAGTGTAACTGCAGCGCTTGATATAGATAGTGCAAGTCCCACATCAGCAGAGACTGATGGGAAAAAGACAGTTGGCCATGCAATTGAAGCTACAAGAAGGGCTATGAAATAATCATAATAGTCAATGGTTGTTCCTATCGCTGCAGCAAAAGTCACTTTGGGTATCTCCTTATTATAATCCTGCACACGGAAACTCATTAAAATACACCAACACAAGCATCTTAAGAAGACAATAAAAAGATTTAAACATTTGCCTGTTTTGTCGATTGCTTTGAAGAGATGTGGCATAGCATAGCAAGGTTATTAGAATCTTTTATCGATACTCTATAAAAAGAAATGCTGCGGTGTTTGGGATTGGTATATGATTACAATTACCAGGACAGCAAGATCAGCACAGGGATAGTGGGTCTTGATGCTATACTATTTGGAGGAATCCCTAAGAATAATCAGGTCCTTCTTACCGGACCGGCGGGGACTGGAAAGACCTTGCTCTCATTCGAGATACTTTATAGGAATGCGAAAGAGAAGAGACCGTGCACATTCATAACGTTTGACGAGCATAGAGCCTCGCTGCTTGAGAATGTCAAGGGCGCTTTCTCGGATTTCGATGACATAGAAGAGCTAATAGCAAAGAATATAATGACGGTGTCGGAGCACAGGCTTCTCGAGGCTTATGGAACAAGAGAGAACTTTGAGGCGTTCATATCTGGGCTAAACAAGACGATACGATTAAATAATTCCCAGATTGTTGTCATAGACTCAATATCACCAATAAGGCCATTGTTCGATGATGATAGAATAGTCACAAGGGCGATAAATTTTCTTGCAGAGAACTTCAAGAACCTTGGAGTCACCGCCTTCTTTACGCATGAAGTTTATAATGCAAGTAATATAATAGACGACCTTCTCGGAACATATATGTTTGACGGTCTCATAAAGCTTAACACGCTTGGAGAAGAAGGCAGCTTTCAGTTCCTTACAAGAGTTGTGAAGATGAGAGGCACGGACCATAGCAATGTTTCCATGCCTTATGAAATTACGCCGAATGGCATAAATATCTTCAGATAGGCGTTAAGTGAGATTTATGAAGAAGGAAAAGGATCAGTTCCTTAAGAAGATTGTAATCCCTGCATTCTTTACTGCGTTTGCCGCAGCGGTGCTGGTACTCGCACTTAAGTATTTTAATTTTAATATAAAGTATGGGATTGGTTCTTCGGGGATAATATTTGCTTCTTTTGGATCCAGTCTCTTCCTTCTATTTATGGCGCCGAAGTCAAAGACCGCATCTGTAAGAAAATTTGTCAAAAGCTATCTGATTGGCGGCGTGATAGGGGTTGCAGGAAGCACAATGCTTTCGTATCTTCCACTCTTCCTGGTTGCCTTCATAATAATATTTGTTGCGTCTATTGTGCTCTTTGTTGCAGACAGCGTGCATCCCCCAGCAATAGCCATAGCCTTTGCATTCGTGCTGTTCAGGATAGATGTATATGGAATGGTGATAGTCGCTTCTACAGCTTTCCTGATAGTGCTTCTTAAGTTATTTTTTGACAGGTTTGTGTATCCTTTTGAGAAGTGACATTCCCCATCCTTAAAGAGGATAAATATAAGTATAGTGGAAGATTTTTAAGGCCTTGCCAATAGGAACAACGCGTTGGACATGGCAATAGCAGTGATAATGGGTGTCGCACTTAACAGCGTTGTTAATGGCCTCGTTACTAACATAATCACTCCGCTTATGAGTATACCCGGACATATAGACTTCTCTAGCATGAAATTTGCCATTAACGGAAGTACCTTCACATATGGGGACTTCATCAACGCTGTGATAAACTTCATTGTAGTGTCTCTTGTTGTTTTCTTCGTTATAGTCAAGCCTGTGGCGAAGCTTCAGAAGAAGGCAGATGAAAAACCCGCTACAAAGTCCGGTCCTGAATGTTTCTCAGCAATACCTGTAAACGCAAGAAAGTGCGCCTGCTGCACATCTCTCCTTGAAAAATAGGTGTGGACTCTGCGGGATTCTCGAGCCTTTGCAGCAAAGCCACAAAGCTTATTCGAACCCGCGGCTTCCTGCATGCCATGCAGGCGCGCTACCACTGCGCCAAGAGCCCACGAGTAGATATCTGCAGATAAGAATTTATATTGTGCAGCAGAATGGCATCGGGGATTATGCTGGCGAGATAAATAGTATATTGCCCCCTCTTAAAAGGATGGTGCCTAATTTCGTCTTCAGATCTCCATCGTCAAGTTCCTCTGCGCTGTCAAGAACTATGTTCATGTGAGCATCGAAGGAAGTCACTTTTCCCCTTATGTCAGTACCGTTTTTCAACCTGATCAGGACCTGTTGGCCTATTGCCTTGTTAAGTAAATCGAAAGGCCTCTCTTGTGTCATCTCTTCACCAATTAAACCTAAAAGTTAATATTTGAATAAGTCTTAAAACGTTTATTTATTTTTCTTTACCTTTGAAGTATCCCCACTCTTCATTGCGAGCTTCACGGATCCTGTTCCAAGCGGAATGAGTTTCCCGACAAGAATGTTCTCAGTAACCCCGCTCATCGGATCTATTTCGCCGAACGCAGCAGCGTTTATCAGGTGCTTGACGGTCTCTTCATAAGCAGCTCGTGCCAGTACCGAATTCTTCTGTCCTGAGAGGCCATGCCTGCCTATGCCTTTTATCGTGCCGCTTGACGTCATCGCATCAGCTATGAGCAGAAGATGCCTATGGTCTACTGTTATAGACTGCTCAGATAGAGTATGCATCAATTCCTTTGCAAGGGTATATCTTGCGGATTCTATTCCAAATTGCTTGTACATGGCAAATACGTCGTTAGTGTATAGCCGGTATTTGTCAACTCCTGCCACATCCATTATTGCGCCAAGATTATTCCCTGTAGCTATTATGAAGTATTCGCCGGTTTTTTTATCCTGCTGTATTATTGCTTTCCCGACCCCTTCTATCCCGCTTATCACTGACCTCATCATCCTTACTCCGGTGTTCCTTATTATTTTCATGTTTGTTGTCTGAAGTCTGACTGTGACTGCGTCTTCATCGGCTTCCGCCTCGACTTCGAAGAGTTTCTCAATCTTTGAGGCGATCTGTTTTGAGGTTAGGCCAGCGGCTTCGAGCTCCTGGCTGTTCAGGAAAAACTTGATGCGCTTCTTAGGAAAGTTCTCGACGAACCTCCTCACTATGTTCTGCATCTTTACCTCGTTTATCTTCTTGGCTATAGCTTCCACTTTCTCGAAATCTTTTTTAGCCCCGTCTTCGATGTAAACATAAGTTATTGGAGTTGTAGGCCTTTTCTTGGCATCGACAAGCTCTGCAAGCCTTGGAAGCCCAGAGGTAGTGACTGTTGCTTCTATTCCTGCAAAGTGGAAGAGCCTCAGAATCATCTGTGTTCCTGGTTCACCCACAGATTGGGCCGCGATCATTCCAACAGGTTCTCCATATTGGACATTATAATTATTTGATTTTTTTGCCATTTTATCACTTGCTCTCTTTCTCTTCCAACTCAGCAAATTGGGAGTTTACAGGATTTATAAGGTCTCCGCCATAAATAGTCTGAATCAGGTTGTTGTTCGCATCCCTTACGCTCTCGTCAGATGTTACATAAAAGTCCTGAAGTGCATTTGAGAGTCTTCTGTAAAGATAACCGCTTCTTGTGATTAGGAGATATTTGTACACCTCAGAGACCCTAGAACCGACGCCGTGCATGAATAGATCTATGGGAGATAAACCCATGTAAAAGTTCGTTGTTACGAATCCATGTGCTGTAGGCCCTATGTCGTTTGGAGCTATGTGCGGGAGCACTCTTCCAGTATAGTATCCTCTCTTTATCCTGCCTCCGCTTAGCGTTGCCTGCTGTCCGAGAAACATCGTCATCTGCTCAAGGTTTAGCATGTTTCCTCTTGATCCTGCGAATGTCATCTGCATGGCACTGTTTGTAGGATCCTCGTTCTTTGAAAGAGAGACTTCTGCCTTGCTTCTTGCAACATTGAGCTCTGCGATGATCATCCTCTCCAATGAGTCACGCATTGTATATCCAAGAAGGGGTTCGAGCTTCTTGATCTTGTACTGGTCCACCATTGATGAAGCATTATCGAGTGTCTCCCGTATTATCCTCCCCCTGTCTTCCTGCAGCTTTGAATTTGGCGCATACTCCTTGACTCCTACTGTTACTCCTGCAAGAGTGACATATGCATCAGCAACCTTTGATGAGACGAATATGAAGGTCTTCAAGACATCTTCGCCGTAATCCATGGCTATCTTGACAAAGAGCCTGTTTCCGCCGCCATATGTGGCTTTGGTAACAACCCCTTTCTGAAGGATTCCGTTCTTTATAACAAAGTCGCCTCTCTTTGTCTTCTCCTCGAAGTTCAGCCCTTTTGGAAGAAGCATTGAGAAGACATCTTTTCCCTTGTATTTTCCATTCTTATCCGGCTTTGGTAATTCATATATGCCAGCTATGCCAAGCAGATATGCTGCCTCGTCGTTTGTAAGGTATGTATCATCTTTTGTAAGGAAGTACATCCCAGTGATTCCGTCCTCAGAATTCGTTATTATTGCGTCGCCGTCTCTTGGCGAGAATATATGATGCTTCACTTCCATCAGGTAGAAAGCCTCTGCCTGGGCTTCGAGGCTTTGGGGAACGTGCAGGTTCATTTCATCTCCGTCGAAGTCTGCATTGTAAGGCTTTGTAACACAGAAATTAATCCTGAAGGTTTTATCTGGAAGAACCTTAACTCTGTGAGCTAGTATCGATAGCCTGTGAAGTGATGGCTGCCTGTTGAATAGCACTATATCTCCATCCATCAGTTGCCTCTCCAATATGTGGCCAGGCTGGACCTCTTTGAGAAGGTCTTCCCTGTTGATATCGAGAATCCTCTTCCTCTTTCCATCTTTTGATACCATATTAAGTATTGTAGGATACTCTGTCCTTGAAAGGAGCTCCTTTGCCTTTTCTATATTCCAATTCGTAACATAGAATGGAACTGTGAGCTTTGATGCAATCTCCAAAGGCACTCCAACTTCATCTATATTTATGTAAGGGTCTACGCTTATAACCGTTCTTGCAGAATAATTGACCCTCTTTCCGCTCAGGTTGTATCTGAATCTTCCTTCCTTGCCCTTTAGCCTTTGGGCCAATGTCTTAAGTGATCTGCCGCTCCTATGCCTTGCTGGAGGAATTCCTGATGTCTCGTTGTTGAAATAGGAAGTTACGTGATACTGCAGAAGTTCCCAGAGGTCATCTATTATTATCTGGGGAGCTCCAGCATTTATGTTCTGGTCAAGCCTCTGGTTTATTCGTATTATGTCTACAAGCTTGTGCGTTAGATCATCTTCGCTCCTCTCTCCAGATTCAAGAGTTATCGAGGGCCTGACGTTGACTGGAGGCACGAGCAGAAGGCTTAGCACCAGCCAGGAGGGCTTGCTTGCTTCAGGATCTATTCCTAGAATTCTTAGGTCACTATCGTCTATCTTCTCAAGCATGTCACGTATCTCATCTGGCCTTAGCCTTCTCTCGTCTATATAGAAATATGTGGGAGATGAAAATCTGAGCTTGCCCTGGACCTCGCCGCAATGCGGACATTTCTTGAGGTTCTTGAGCTTTTTTATTGATGATGTTTGCTCCTCTGACTGCTCATCGTGGATATGCCCAGAATCAAATCCTTCATCCAAGATCTCCTTGTTCTTTGCTTTGAATATCTCTATCTGTTCGTCATTGAGAAGTATCCTTCCGCAGCGCTTGCATGTTGTCTGGAGAAGCATGTATATTATCTTTGAGAATTCGGAGTGTATTACTGGCCTGACAAGCTCGATGTGCCCGAAGTGTCCAGGGCAGGTCTTTGCCCTAGCCCCACAAGTCTTACATATCAATCCTGGATCTATAACTCCAAGGCGCTGGTCCAAAAGGCCCCCGTCTATAGGATATCCATCCTCGTTGTAGGTGTCAGGTATGTTGAGCTTCACAACGCTTAGCTTCTTTATTTGCTCTGGGGCAATTGTTCCAAATTTTATATCGTTTATTATTTCAGCTTGCATAAATACCACCTACTCTTTCAACCTTACCTTTGGAAGTATGTGCAGGGACTTGATCTCGTCAAGCAGAACCTTGAATGCGTAGCTTAGCTCGACTCCGACAAGATCGCCATTCGTGCATATAGGACAGACTGGCATTCTCTTTATGTAGTCGTAGTAGCCCATGCTTCCGCAGGACTTGCATACTAGCACCTCTGTCTTATCGCTCTGATCTAGGAGACGCTCCTTAAGAAGAAGCGTTGCTCCATGGCCTATAAGCGCATCCCTTTCCATTTCTCCGAATCTGAGGGCTCCCTGCCTGGCTTTGCCTTCCGTAGGCTGATGTGTTAATATCTGAACCTTTCCTCTCCCTCTAACTTGCATCTTATTGCTTACCATGTGATATAATCTATTGTAATAAACAACGCCTGTGAATATCTTTGCCTTGAACTCTCTGCCAGTTATTCCGTCATATAATGTCTCGTCTCCGAACTCATCGAATCCATATCTCTTAAGCACATCCCCATACTCTTTCATTCTTGCCTTGCCTTCCGTTATGAAGCCTGTGCCGTCGATCTTCTTACCGTTAAGTGAGCCTGCTTTGCCTGCAAGCATCTCCAGCAGATGTCCGAATGTAAGTCTTGTGGGTATGCTGTGTGGATTTAGAAGAAGGTCTGGAACTATTCCACTCTCTGTGAAAGGCATATCTGCCTGATTTGCTATAAGCGCAACTACTCCTTTCTGTCCGTGCCTGCTGGCAAACTTGTCCCCTTTCTCAGGAACCCTTAAGCTCCTTACACGGATCTTTACAATCCTTGTTGCTCCTGTGGACTCAGTTACTATTATGCTATCAACTACCCCCTCCTCTCCTGTCTTAAGCATTGTGGAGTCTTCTCTTGTCTTCTCTTCAAGGCCTCCGGCACCTATATTTTCTTCCAGGAATCTTGGAGGAGCGACCTTTCCTATCAGCACATCGCCTTCCTTTACCTCCATCTCTGGCTCTATGATCCCATCTTCGCTGAGTTTTGAGTAGACATGCTCACCCATATATCCTTCGGCTGTTGGTGGGGGTATCCTGAATCTGTCCTTTTGCCCTCCAGGATATCTTCTCTCCTCGTCGGAATAGGATTTGTAGAACATGCTTCTTCCCATGCCCCTGTCTACTGACGCCTTGTTTATGACAACTGCATCTGACATATTATATCCATAGTATGTTGACAATGCGACTACGAGATTCTGGCCACTGGGGTGGGATTTGATTCCTGCTGCCCTGTACGCAGAGGTTGAGACTATTGGAACCTGTGGATAGTAAAGTATGTAAGATCTTGAATCGAATCTAATGTTAAAGTTGGATGAGTATAGCCCCTCAGATTGCTTTATGAAGTTTGCAAGCATTGTGTGCCTTGCAAGGCTGTTGTGCTCTGGGAAAGGAGACGTACTTACAGTAAAACCGAAGACAGAAACAAGATCCATCTCTAGATGGGTAACATCTTTTGTTATGTCTTTCTCGCTGAGAGCTATAAGCGCATTCTCTTCCTCTTCTGCATCGAGATATTCTATTATGCCATTCCTTATTAGATAGGTAAAATTGATTTCCTTGCTCTTTATTTTTGCAAGCATATCCTCTGTTAGTTTTGAGCTTCCATTCTCAACTATTATATAAGGCTTCCTTATCCTTCCCCGGTCTGTGTTTATATTGATGGTGTTTAGCTTTTCCATGAAGGCGACATTGACCTCTCCTGAGATCAAGCCCTTTCGTCTCGTCTTTCTTACTTCGTTAACAAAGGATATAGGATCCTCAACGAAGCCGATAACTTTTCCGTTGAGATACACATATGATTTTTCTTGTGCTTTCAAACAATCACCAATCACGCTTCTTTTATGCTGCATATCTTCTTGAGCTCGTCAGCAGTGAGCTTCTCGTCAGCTCCTACGCTGACCTTTGCCATTACCGCAAGATACTTTGTGAGTCCGACCTCCTGTCCTTCAGGGGTCTCTGATGGGCAGATCTTACCCCACTGAGTCCCATGAACATCTCTGGCCTTGAAGTGAGGATGCTTCTTTGTCAATGGAGATTTTACCCTCCTGAGATGAGTATAAGTACTTATCAAGTTTGTTCTCTCTAGAACCTGCGAGACGCCAGTCTGCCCTGCGACCCATGTTCCAGTCCCCATTGCATAGGCCATCTTCTCTGTGAGCGTGTCTGGGCTTATTATTGACTGTATGCTGAGCCTTCTGCCTCTAGCACTTGACCTTTCTACTTGGTATTTGACTTCCTTGACGAAGAATCTGAACGCATATGCAAATAAGTCTTCCATCAGCTCTCCGGCAAACTTTACTCTCTTATTTGCGAAATGGTCCTTGTCGTCTTGTTTTGCCATCCTGTTAGCTATTATTGTGGATTTCCTTGCCATCTGCATAAGATACTTTGCCTTAGCCAGCCTATCCTCTGAACCATTGCCCATGTGTGGCAGTAGATATGTATCGAGCTGCATTTCTGCTCTCTTCTGCTGATATTCCTTTGCCTGGGCAGGAGCTGCAAGCTTGCCGACCTCTATGAGCGCCTCGCTCGGAGGAAGTTCCTTGGCGTCGCTTAGCTCCAGATTTAGAAGTACATCGTTCTTGAAAGCATTGAACTCGCTTGCATATTCTATTATATCTTTTGCCTGGAGACCGAGAGACCTAAGCATCAGTATCATATTTATGGGTTTTGAAGTTGTTGGAAAATCAACTTCAAACAATCCACTTTGGTTCCTTGAGACAGCACATTTTGCCCTGAATCCAGGAGTTGTTGAGAAGACCTGACTCCTAACCTTTGTGCCCTTCTTCTCCCTGGTTGTTATTATCCTATTTGACGCAACATCTTCGAGGCCTATGAGGACTCTCTCGACTCCTTTTATTATGAAGTATCCTCCAGGGTCTTCCGGGTCCTCGCCATTTTCTACTACCTGACTCTTCGCCATGGTTTTGAGGTGGCAGAGTGAGCTTCTCACCATTATTGGAAGCTCCCCGACAAAGACCTCTCCATAAGAGGCTGCTTTCTCAATGCCCCTTATCACAGGCACTACTTCTATGAATATTGGTGCAGAATAAGATAAATTTCTCAGGCGGGACTCGTTTGGAGTTATGCTTCGCCTTGAGCTGTCCGCTTCTATTACAGACGGTTTATCCAGCCTTACGCTTCCGAGCTTCAGTGCAAAGCCCTCGACACCAGGCTCGATTATGTTCTGTGTGCTTACTACTTTCTGCAATCCACCGTCGATAAACCTGTTAAAACTCTCAACCTGGTGCTGTACCAAGGAAGCAGGGTTAAGATAAGATTCTAGCAAACCATCCATACTATCACAGATACCGCTTAAATATTAGGGCAGAGGCACTTAACCCTCCACTACGAGCCTGTAATAAAGATACTCGTTTCCGAAGTCCGTCCTGTGAACTTTTATTATCTGTCCTGGCTTAGCACTCAGCTTTTTCGCCTGAGGGTCACTCGTGAAAATTTTTGGCAGATTATTCTGCGTTATGTTCATTTTTTCAAAGAGGGACCTAACCTCCTTCTCATCCATGATCTCGTGTACTGGAACTAATTCGTGGTCGCTCTTCAAAGCTACACCCAAAACAAGCGCTAAGACTAAGTATGCAACGCAGACGTTATTAAGTATTATATGAAAACATTTATATATCTTCTTGTAGTAAGAAAGTTTCTTTACTTTGCAGGGCGTGTTGCATTACTGCCTTAGTTCTCTAGAAAGCTCTTCGAGATGTCCTTTGCCAACTTTCCTTACCACGCCTTCAGAGCACTTTTCCATTATGTCAGAGATTAGCGCTGGCCCTTGTCCAAGGAAGAGGGCAGGAGCAATTATGGATCCGTAACTCGAGGATATTCCAGCAGCAGAAGGCTCAGCAGCCAAGAAAACATTTGAAGGAAGGATTACTGAGATATCATATCTCTTGATTATGGCAGATGCCAACTTAGGAACCTCTGCTTGAAATGAGAATGCAGATAATGGTACGCTGGGAGAGGACATCTCAATCGTATTGAGAACATCTGCGATATTGCAGGAGAGCACCCTTTGGATAGTATTTGGATTTTGGCAGAGCTAAAGAACTGTCAGGATATTCCCCAGATGCGCCATTTTGTTGCATTGCATATTCAATCAGTATTCTCGACATTAGGAAAGAAAGTGTGCAGTTTCGTATCAACAAGCTCTTCGAAAATATGGCTTGATCTCTGCATATTGAATGTGATTTCTTGATGTTGTGAAAGAATAAGCAGATTTTCGAGTGAGATGTGGATCTTGCCGTCCTGATAAGTCACTATTACATTTTATGATTCTGCTGAAGTTATGGTAATCTCTGGCCCAATTAAAGCATATTTAGAGTCTTAAGGCGATCATGCGTCAGTGTGTTGCTGTGAACTCCGTTGAGTTTCTAACCTAGCCCATATTCCTATTTGCCAGAATTTTTGCATTTGGATCGTCTTGTAGGTAGTGGCAAGAACCAGAACAATCATATTATAAAGTGTTTTTCAGATATTTGATGGTATGTTGACTGGTAGGGATATCATATCTATATCAGATCTCTCGATTGAAGAGATATTTGAGATCTTCGGAGCTGCTGAGAGGTTATCTAAGGCAGTTACTGGTAGAGGCATTGATCTTCTAAAAGGGAGGGTGCTTGCCTCATTATTCTTTGAACCGAGTACAAGAACAAGGCTCTCCTTTGAGAGTGCCATGGCGAAGCTCGGAGGCACATCAATAAGCATCTCGGATCCCGCCAGCTCGTCTTTGTCAAAGGGAGAGACACTTGCAGATACCATCAAGATAATAGATTCGTACAGCGATGTGATTGTTATAAGGCACCCGAAGGACGGTGCAGCCAAACTGGCTTCAAGATTTGCTGAGCATCCAGTTATTAATGCTGGAGATGGAGCAGGACAGCACCCAACGCAAACCCTGCTTGACCTTTTCACAATGTGGAAGGAAAAGAAGGAGATATCAGGATTGAATGTTGGCATAGTCGGCGACCTTCGGTATGGAAGGACTGTGCACTCGCTTGCAATAGCCCTTGTAAGGATGGGCGCAAACCTCTTTCTTATATCCCCAGAAGAGTTGGCAATGCCATCTCATCTCCTAAGGGCTATCTCTGTTGAGTCCTCTCCGAAGATATCCAACAGCCTGGAAAGGATAATTCCGAATCTTGATGTCGTTTATGCGACAAGGATACAGAAGGAAAGGTTCCCGGATGAGGCGGAATACCTTAAGGTTGCAGATTCCTATAAGATAAACGCAAAACTGCTTAGTAAAGGAAAAGAGGATGTGATCGTGATGCACCCTCTGCCAAGGGTGAATGAGATAGACTCAGAAGTAGACTCGACAAAATACGCCAAATATTTTGACCAGGCAAAGAATGGGGTTCCGGTAAGGATGGCCATTCTCAGCAAGATTCTTGGTGAGGAGTATTGATGGAAGAGCTTAAAATAGAAAAGATAAAGGAGGGTACGGTCATAGACCACATACCAAAAGGCAATGCAATCAATGTGATTAAAATATTAGGAATATGCAGCGATTCAAGCGCCAGCATAGGCATAAATGTACCGAGCAGTAGGATGGGAAGCAAAGACATAATCAAGATAGAGGGAAGATCATTAAGCGCCACAGAAATTGCCAAACTCTCCATGGTAGCACCAAAAGCTACAATCAATCAGATAAGGAATTATAAAGTAGAGATTAAGAGCAATGTTGATCTTCCTGAAAGAGTTATTGGAATAGTGAGATGCATCAACACGCGATGTATAACAAGAGCCATGGAACCAATAAAAAGCGAGTTTTATATAGTTGCATCTGAGCCGATGACGATCAGATGTATCTATTGCGAGATAGAGATGAATGGCAATATGATACACGACAATATTATCTGAGCTTGCGCATCGACTCTTTTTTTATCGAATTTTCGAGGATATTGAGACCTTCGTTAAGTGCGCCATCTGACACTGTCAGCGGAGGTATTATCCTTATGGATGACAGTCCTGCAGGAAGTAGAACCAACCCACTATAGAATGCGTCTTCTAGTATGCGCGATCTCTCCTCTCCTGCTGGCTCTTTTCCTTTCTTGCTTTTTACAAGTTCTATCGCTATCATTAATCCGATTCCGCGTACATCCCCTATTATCTCATATCTATCCTGCATCTCAAGAAGCCTTGATATCATATGCTTTCCCTTTCTTTCCACATTCAGCTCAAGACTTCTCTTGTTTTTAGAGATATAATCGATAGATGCATCGGCTGCGGCTATGGCCAAGAGGTTTCCCCCAAAAGTATTGGCATGCTCGCCTTTCTCGACATTTCCTAGAGAGAGTTTTGAGATTGTTGCCCCTATTGGAACTCCGCCCCCCAATGACTTTGCCATAGTGTATATGTCTGCGCTCACCCTGAAGTGATCTAGCGCAAGGAACTTTCCTGTCCGCATATAGCCGGTCTGGATCTCATCTGCGACGAGAAGTATTCCGTGCTTGTCAGCAACTTTCTTTAGTTCTTTGAAGAAGTCTTTTGGAGGCACGATGTAGCCGCCCTCCCCCTGGATTGGCTCGAAGAATATCGCAGCAACCTCTTCTGGAGGAACCTCTTTTCCAAGAAGATAGCTCTCAAGATAATCGATGGCTGCGGATGAGCATTCCTCTGGAGTGGAGCTCTTGAAAGGACATCGGTAAGGATATGGATAAAGAGAATGAACTATATTTGGAAAAGGCCCCATATGCTTTTTCTGTATCGTCCTTGAGGAGGTTAGGCCAAGTGAGCCGAGGGTTCTGCCGTGAAAAGAGTTGTAAAAAGAGATTATGTATTGGCGCTTTGTGAATATCCTTGATAGCTTTATTGCATCCTCATTTGCCTCTGTTCCTGAGTTTGAGAAAAATACCCTTCCAAATCCTTTTGGGAACATCTTTACCAGCTTCTCTGCGAAAGAAACTGGCTTTTCAGAATAGAAATCGGTAAACGCAGGGTGAATCAGTTTGTCTGCCTGCTTCTTGATGGCCTCGCGGATCTCCTTGTTTGCATTGACACCAAGATTATAAACACTTATGAAGCTTGAGAAATCGATGAATTTGTTTCCGGAGACATCATATATATAGTCACCGTCGCCGTGATCTGCAACAAAGGGATAATGCTCTCGGGTCGTAGTTAACATGACTTTCTGATCGCGCGCGATTATGCGCTTTGTTTTTGAGTCTATTTTTATCTTCATGATAGCATAGCTCAATTCATCTTTATATAAGTTACTAAGACAGGAGGATAACAATAGGACACTGAAAATCTTGTGGTTGACGTCAGCATGGGTTTTTGTGTTCCAAAGTCATGAAATGTGGCCGGTTTTATTGTATCCTGCTCACGCTAACGAGGATACGTAACGGAATTCTATTATACTATTTTGTCGTCACTCCATGAAGTGCTCCATGAAATTTGCAATAAGGCAGGCAAACGCATGCACTGCCATCTTCTTTATGCCTTTCATCCGATTCGATGTGAGGTTGTAGGTCGTTTCGAGCGCAGAGTTTGTCTGTTCCAGAAACCATCTTTTCCCATACTCCTTGTCTTTTGGTGTTTCTGATTCGTAATGGCCTCTGCCATTTACTGCGATCACGTCCTTCATTTTACTTACCTCCCTTATCCTTTTGCGTATGTCTGCAGAGTCAAAAGCGCTGTCACCGGGGAATTTTGCCCCATACTGATTGAAGTTGTTCACCACATAAGGAAACAGATCATAGAACTGACGGGAATAGTGCACTTCTGCAGTCTTAACAACGCCCGTCAGTGGCAGCCCTATCTCGTAGTCTTCTATTAAATGAAGTTTATATCCAAGAACGAACGCCTTCTCCTTCTTGTCTTTCCCAGTCATTTCGTTCAGTTGCTGTTCACGCCGTATAAAATAAGGGGCTACGCCCCTTATGAACCCCAAGCACGAGCAATCCATCCCCCGACTACGTCGGGGGTATTCGGATTGCTCGATGGCAGTCGCATCTCAGTTAAATAATCTCTTCTGCTTTTCA
>JAJZJV010000047.1 GCA_021809925.1 Microcaldota archaeon
ATTACCTTATCCACATCTTCTGTTCCTGCAGATACGCGTATGCAGGGCATTGTAGGATCAGGATAAGGATAGATTGTTGTAGAATCAAACCCAAAGCTTTGCCTCAGAACAGTATTCTCACGCAGATAAGGCTTCTGGAGCAGGGCTTCAAGCAACTCGAACTGGTCCTTTGGGCCAGATCTTGTCTCAAAATATGGCAGATATGAATCGCCCTCTTTGCTTGTTATGAAGAATACTGGAGAGGATCCATTTGGATATGTTTCCATAGCCAATTGATGATTCTGATGGCTTCCGAGATTTGGATAAGATATAGTCAAGCTTGGGTAACCTTCATGCAGCTCGCACTCGAATGCCAGAAGGTTCGCATTGCTCATTATCAATCTGTTCCTCGCATCGAATTGCACTTTAATAGAATCAGGATTATCCTGAAAGTATGTACTCTTGAGAACATCAAGGAGGAGCAAAGTCTGTGAGAATGTCAAGATGGTTCCAGTTGTGGAGCGCTCGTCCCTAAGTTTAGCTATGGCTTTTTGGTCGTTTGAGTAGGTTATTCCCAGGGTCTCAGCATTTAATGCATAAAACTTCGTTCCGCTTTCGACCACTAGTACTTTAAGATCTTTTGCAAGTCTGAATATCAAATCTGGAGTTATCAGCGTTGGAGTGGGCAGGGTATTATCCAGGATTACTGTAGGCTTACATTCACGGAGCTCCTTAAGTGAGAAGAAAGCCTCTAAGTCCAGGAGAGCCATATCTGGCCCGTTTGTAGCTGTCTCAAAGACGATTATCGAAGGCTTATTCAAGATTATCTCTCTGCGTATGCTTTCTATATCCCTAGAATCGGCCTTTGCAGAATCGACTCCTCTGCGAGAGAGCATCAGATCTATAAACTTGGTAGTTCTTGAGTATTCGCTGTTCGCATGAAGCACTGATGAGCCTGCTGTAGGGACCGCTGACTCTATCGCACTCGTCAGTGCTGCCATTCCAGAAGAGAATAGAGTGATGTTTGTATCTTGAACCCCAACCATTCTCGATATTATTGACTCAAGTTCTTTCAGTGCAAGCGTTGTATCCCTTGGATACATATCTGCATACCTTCCTTCCTCCCTTGCCCTTTGCGCTTCCTTAACGTCAGAGACGTTCCTAAAGAACGGGACGCAGCTATCCCTTGTAGGGATTCTTCGTGCCAGTGCCATTGAATCACACATAAGTTCCTGCTTGCCTGCTTTTAATATTATTTGTTGTAATTATTCATATTTGAATAGCATCATGCAAGGGTTAAAAGACTTTGTGTAAGAAATAGTATTGTGATAGATTGTTCCCAGGACTTAATTCAATATCGCAAAGGAGGAAAAGATTAGGGCTGACGCAGAAGGCATTGGCGGACAAGGCAGGAATAAGCCAATCCCTTCTTACCAAGATAGAAAGAGGAATTGTAGTTCCAAATTATAGGATAGCCTGCGAGATATTCGAGGTTCTTGACGAGTTAGAGCATAGCGAGGAGAAGGTCCTTTCGGATATAATGCTTAAAAGAGTGATAACATTAAGGGGCAGTGACAGGGTCTTTAAAGCAGTGAAGATTGCAAAGAAGCACTCAATATCCCAATTTCCGGTAGTTGATGGAGAGAAGGTTGTTGGGGCTGTCACTACAAACATGCTTATAGGCTTCCAGAAAGATGCTAGTATCAGGAGCGTTATGAAGGAGCCATTTCCAACCCTGAATGCCAATACACCAGTAACAATAGCAAAGAATCTTCTCAGGCAGTATCCTGCAATAGTTGTCTTAAGCAGGGGAGCGATAGTTGGAATAGTAACAGCAGAGGATATGCTCTAGTTTGATGGTTGAATGGGAATATTTGGAAGGAACGATCAGGAGGAAAAAGTTGATAGGGGCAGCATAGATCAGTACATAAGCACAAGATTCGATGAAAAAACAAGGAGCTCAGTATCAAAAGCACGCTCAATGATCTCTAGGGCTGAGGAGATCAGGGAGCAGTTCATAGTTGCATGTGAGGAATTTGGCGCACTCAATAAGGATCCAGATACAGACTACTCCGTAGTTACAAGCATAAATTACTTAAAAGGGAGCAAGAGCTCTTATACGAAGGCATTGGTTGGTGTAGCCGGAAGCAACATAAGTGATCTTAGAAGCAAAACAGAGTATGAGAAATGCGCAGTATCACTATCAAACCTTGAATGGATAATAAAAGAAGTCTTAACGACAAACGCAAGTTTCAAGCATGTGCTGAAAGGCTATTCGAACCATCTGGGTAGCTTTAAGCGCTCATTTTCAGACCTGGAGGATCTATCAAGCAAGATAAAGGGTGAGCTGGAAAAGAAATCAAGGGAGTTTGATGAATATAAGTCCATCGCGGCAGTTATAGAAAAGCTCAATTCGCTCGAGTCAGAACGTAAGGTGCTTAAGGAAAGATCAAGCATGCTTGAAGAGGGGCTTGACGATCCAGTAGTCATAGATAAAGAGACATTGGAAGAGATAGAGGAGAGAAAGCAAAGGCTGCGTGGATTGGACAATGAGATAGAGAGACTGAGATTTGATATTGAATCCAATATTAAGCATATAGAGAGGGCTGCAAGAAAGTATGATTATCTTCCTGGAAAGAAGCTCCCACTGATAAAGATCGTTGTAGACCCAATGAGTGCGGTTCTTGACCAATCCTTTGATTATAGGCTATTTGCTGAGGAGATTAGAAGTCTGGAAAGGGAACTGAGAGAAGGCAGGATCACAGTAAAGAATAGCGATTCTCTTTACGCTCCGATAAAGAGGATATTAAATGGGGAGATCAAGGCAGTGATTGATGAGCTTTCAGAGAAGTCAAAGGAGCGGGGTGTTCTCTCAAGAGGGCTTGATGAGCTTGAGATAGAAGTCTCAAAGGTATCGAAGGTGATCAGAGATATGAAGGAAAGAGAAGATGATATTAATAGGATGAAGACCAGAATAAGTGAGATATTTAATGAAGAGGAAGAGGCAAAGAGAGAGATAGAAGAGCTTTCTCTCAGATATTATGGAAGGAGAATAAAGATAATAGATTAGCAGTGCTTACAAGATGCTTCCAAATTCATCCCACCAATGAATTGATGGGCTTTCTTTGGAAGCATCTTATAAGTCTTGAGAGTCCTTCGCTTCTTAGCGATTCAGATCGCTTTTGCAGATCGGATGGCAATCTTATCATCCTTTCTGACATAGTATCACGTTATTTAACAACGTGAGCGGGAAATCCCACGCCATTTACGGGTGGGAGGATGTCACGACAAAGTATCATTGCTGGGATTATTTTCTACGTTCCTTCTTTTCTTATATGTGTTGAAAGTCAATGCAGCTATGGCGGATCCGGTTATAGCAATTATAACACCGCCAGCGGCTGTGACTCCCAGTACAGTGCTTGGCCCTGTTATATAATATGTGTAATAAACAGATTGGCTGCTGTAATATCCGTTTCCTTTTGTCTCGAAGAGGTAGGTATAGTTGCCAGGCTTTGACTCGGTATCGCTTATCATTCCATTCGTTCTGC
>JAJZJV010000019.1 GCA_021809925.1 Microcaldota archaeon
AGGCGGAGGAGCTACTGCATCAGCGCAAGGGACTGATTCTTCCTCAAACGGTGGTATGGGCGGAAATACGACCATAGCTGGCGGAGCTGGAGCTGTTTCTGTAGCAGGATCTGCGGGGGTCAATGGCGGAGCAGGATCAACACCACCAACACCCACACTCTCGAATACTAATATATCAAACATGTACTCTGGAAATTTCTCAAGCTATCTCGTCGGAGCCGGCGGAGGAGGAGGCTCTTCTGGAAAAGCTGGAGGTACAAGTTATAATGGAGGGAATGGGGGAAGCGGTTCGTATGGATTGTATATACAGGCTAATTCAATAACTACAGGTACGATCAATGCAAGCGGGCTATCAGGACTCTCAGGAATATCTGGAAATGCAAGCGCTGGAGGAGGAGGCGGAGCAGGGGGTTTCTTAATTCTTGCTTATAATGGTGTTGGTACAGCACCATCAACTTCTGGAGTCAATGTGAGCGGTGGCGCCGGCGGAGCCGGCGGGTCTAAAACCGCAAAAGGTAAGACTTATATTGGCGGCAGTGGGGGCGCCGGCGGAGCAGGACAGACACTAATTTATAATTATGGCACAAGCCCGCCGATACTTGTCCTGCCACAGACCATCGTTTCAACATTTGTCGAGAATGGCTTACCATCAGGCACATCTTGGAGCGTTACTTATGGCGGAGTGCAGGGTTCTTCTACTACAAACACAATATCAATAACAACTTCTACGGGACTTGAGTCATATTCAATACCTTCACAGGTCTCTGGCGGTGTGACTTATGCAGCGAATCCTTCTTCAGGAAGCGTTGTTGCAGGAAATACTACAACAGCCACATTCGCAAAGTCTCTTAGTACTCCGACCATAAGCCCGTCAAGCGCACAGGTCTCTCCAGGGCAAACAGTGACGTTCAGCTCGACATGGTCTGGCGGAAATAAACCTTATGGCGCTTCTTTGTACTCTTCTTCGACATCTACATGTACTCAGGGATCTACGCTCATGCAGCAATCAATCGGCTTAACAAGCAATTCCATAACCTTTAATCCAGTTTCCCCTACTTCATCAACTTACTACTGTGTGTTCGTTACCGATAACTCTTCAAACCCATCAACCACCGGATCAATAACTGCTGGGGTTGCTGGTCCAATTGGCGTTGGCTTCTCACCATCGGGAACATATGCATATGTGGGTCAGGGAAGCAATGTATTAATAGTGAATACAGCATCAAATTCTGTGAGCGGATCAATAGCCATCGGATTTAATTCTGTTTACGATGTCGCTTTCTCACCATCGGGAACATATGCATATGCCGTTAATTATGGATCAAACAATGTTTCCATAATCAACACAGCAACTAATTCAGTAACCGGATATATAACTACCGGATTCAGCTTACCTGAAGGTGTCTCGTTCGCACCTTCAGGAACATACTCTTACGTTGCCAACTATGGTTCAAGCAATATTGTAATAATCAATACAGCAACGAACTCTGTCACTGGCGCCATAACAACTGGCGTTTCAAATCCAGAAGGCGTAGCTTTCTCACCATCGGGAACATATGCATATGCAACTTACCATGGCGGAACTGACAATGCGATCATAATAGACACATCCACAAATTCTGTTGTTGGCGATATACGCGGTAAATTTGGTGTCCCTTCTGCAGCTACCTTTGCACCCTCCGGAATGTTCTCTTATATAATAAATGAAGGATCAATTGGAATATTCTCAAATGTTTCTATTATAGACGCAGTTACAAATACTGTTGTAAGCTCATTCGAGAATTCTGGAACCCCTGATTTATTCAACAAAGTTGCATTTTCTCCTTCAGGAACATATGCATATATGACTTCGTCTTCAGGAAAGAATATAACCATAGTAAATACAGGGACATTGACAACCAATAGCGTAGACAGTTTGGTCAGTGTAATCAGACCCAAAGGAATTTTTCTTGAGAGCGGCCTTCCCTCAAATTCAATGTGGAATGTGACCTACAATGGTGTAACTGGTTTCCAGAGCGTAGGCACTTGGTCAAGCGCAACTTCATATCCCATAACAGACGAATTTCCCGGTTGCGTCGCAAATAATGGCTATATCTATTGCGTTGGCGGTGATGAAAATACAGTGACACCTGTAAATACCGTTTATTATGCAAATATACTCTCAACAAATGCTCTCGGGCAATGGGCTACAACAAATCCATATCCACTGTCTGCGGTTGGGGGAGCAAACTGCGTTACTTCCGGATCTTACATATATTGTGTGGGTGGTTTGGAAGGAACAGCGGCTGCGCCTACAAATGCAGTTTACTATGGCACACTTTCCGCCTCTGGGGTCTCTTCTTGGACAAAGACAACTTCATATCCAATTTCCATTTATTTAGACAGCTGTGATACATATAATAGCTATATATATTGCGTCGGGGGAAATACAACAACTTCCTCCGGATATGATACAAATTCAGTGTACTACGCACAACTTAGCTCTACTGGCGTTGGAGCATGGTCATCTACAACACCATATCCTACAAATGTTGAGGTCACAAGCTGTTCTACATATAATGGATATTTATATTGTGTCGGCGGCTTTAACGGCCTCCCTAACTCTAAGAGAATAGCTAACGTATATTTTGCGCAGATATCAGGCTCCGGCGTCGGCTCTTGGCAGAGCGGTAGCAATTTTCCGTACAATATAGATCAGCACAAATGTTCAGCCTTTAGTGGTTATTTATACTGCATAGGCGGCGATATTGGAAATACATATCCTTACAACGGGGTATACATGACTTCAATATCTTCCACAGGCACAGGTTCATGGATAGCATCAACCCCATACCCGATTGGTATAGAAAATCAGGGCGGCTGCGTTGCATACAATAGCAACATCTACTGTATAACTGGAAGGTCAAATGGAAACCCTATGGATAATGTTTCCTACTCTGAATTATTTCCAATTAATACCGTAAGCATACTAGCAGGCTCTGGAAATCTGGCATTTACAGTATCAAACCAATTGGTATCTAGTGTTAATTACGTCCCTGCCCCACCGTCCGGCTCATCAATTGCTGGAAATACAACTTCAATAACCTTCTCCCCTTCTCCGTCTTTATCAATTCAGTACTCTCCCGAGCTTTACGGCCAAAACGACCTTATAACTGCTACAACTGTTCCGACAGACGGAGTCAAACTTTTGATAGACGGAATATCAGAAGCGAGTTCTACCGGTACTATAACCTATAATGCAAATACTCTGGCTGTAGGGTCACACACTATTCAGGCAGAAGATACAAATTCAGGAAAGTACTCACAGTTACTAACTCTCAATGTCTCGAGATCTGTGAGTTCAATATATTGCACAGCAGGAGAAAACTCGTCGTTAAGCATAATCAATCGCACTTATTCCGGCATACTATCAAATTCCGGAGTTAACAATTTTAGCATAGCTCCCGATTATCCCATACGCTCGGAATTCCATACATGCGTCTCAAATTCAGGATATATTTATTGCCTTGGAGGAAAAGATGCCGCAGGGAGTTTCCTCAATGCAACATATTCTGCGCCTCTTTATTATAACAGCACGGGTTCCTGGATAGCATCAATCCCTTATCCAATAAATGTTGTAATTAAGGGCGGCTGCGTTGCATACACCAATTACATTTACTGCTCTGGAGGAAAAGATGCCGCAGGGATTTATCTAAATTCTTCATACTTCGCCTCGTTATCATCAGGGAACATAGGTACATGGACATCTACTACTGCATACCCAACCAATACTGATTTCAATAATTGTGTAACTTCAGGAGGTTACATATACTGCACCAGAGGGGAGGGAACAGGAAACATTTATTTATCCGGATCATATTATGCTTCAGCATCAAGCAGCGGCATTGGTTCATGGACCACAACAACTCCATACCCAACAAACTCTGCGTTCGGCAGCTGTGCAGCATATAATAATTACATTTATTGCCTTGGCGGCTCAATCGCAGGTGTTATAACAAACTCGGCATATTACGCTTCATTATCCTCTTCTGGAATAGGAACATGGCATCAGACAACAGCATATCCTGCAAATTTGATTTTTACTTCCTGCGTCTCAGCTAATAGCTATGTCTTCTGTACTGGGGGCTCTTCATCTAGTGGTGGCTTCCTGAACAACACTTACTACGCACAACTTTCTTCATCAGGGATAGGCGCATGGAAAAATACTGCGAGATATCCAGCGCCTACCGAACTGGAAGAGTGCGTTGCGCAGCAGTTCGAATCCTCAAGTTTTGCTGAGAATGGTCTTCCATTATCTTCTTTATGGAATGTTACTTACAGCAGCATTACCTCAAAGTCCACATCGAATATAATTACAACCGCAACAGTGCCTGGCGATTATTCTTATACCATACCAAATCAGACAGTAAACAGCGCTAAATATACTCCTTCCCCTGCATTAGGTTCTGCAGTGGCTGGAAATACAACTTCAATAACCTTTACAGGAACATTTCCGTTAAAATCCATCTCTTTTTCTTCATCAAATTCGTTGATAGAAGAGACCCAGTACCAGACGTTGAATGCTGTAGTGAGCGGCGGAGCAACTCCTTACACTTACAATTTCTTAGTTTACAACGCAATAGGATCACCTGTAACCAATGCGCTATACTCAACCTCATCTACCTCAAACACATTTACTTATTCTCAATTTGCTTCATGGGGAAGCGGAAAGTTCACGGCGAATGTAATAATAACTGACAGCGAGTCTCCAACTGCATCCGTCTCGAACTCCTTAACCTATGGTTCCAACACTTTCCTAATCGCACCAACCCCTTTTTCCTCCCCCAATACTATAGGGCAGGGGTCAAATTCAATTCTTACAGAGAATGTTCCATCAACTGGGACTTCTCCATACACTTATCAATGGCTGGAAGAACCTCCAGGCACAATTTCCTACTCGGCAATATCTGGCGCTACTTCAAATACATATACCTTCGCTACTTCTGGATCTACTCCAACAGGAATTTACAATTTTTCCATACAGGTTACAGACAGCGCAACAACAAAGGTTACTTCCATATCCTCTCCGACATCTGTCAATGTGACTGCAGCCACATGCACAATATCTCTTACCCCAACTTCCATAAACTTCGGCCAGGTGCTTCCAGATCAGAACTACGCTACCTCAAAATATATTAGTGATATGAATGGTGGTGGAACAAATGCTTACCTGTACATATATGGCAGCAACTGGATAAACGCAACAAATACTCTGAACAATTTCTATGTCTCAAATACTGTATGGAATCCCTCCTCTCTTAGCAGCTATGGTGGAAATGAACTTGCTTTGACATCTACTAATACATTAATCCTGATCCAAGCCGGGAAGACCTCAAATGTATTTATTGGTGCATCTGTGCCTTCGGGACAGGCAGCGGCACTTTACTCACAAACACTTACAATAACAAATGCCTGCTAAATATATCTAAAAATACCAGGTAGTTGACAGCTACTTTACTTGGCAAAACACAACAATCTTTTTAAGCTTTTCTGTTTCATATATGAATCGAAAGGTGTTCAAATGGCAGAGAGAAAAGAGAAAAATGTTATAACAATAGACCCATCACTATGGATGGATAGACAACTTCATCTAAATGAAAGGAGAGCCGGATGGAGTATATTTAGGGCTATATACTGGGGAATTTACTTCATAATATTCGGTTCCTTGCTGATATATTATTCTACATTAGGTCTTACTGTGCCATTATTCTTTGGTATAGTTATATTCATATTCGCAATAATGCTGATAATATTTGGCTTTGTAGAGGCAATGCACAATAAGCTAATGAAGAAATACGCCTGAATCAAGTTCGGGCCTTTTTCCATTATTTTGTTTTTTAAACCTCCTATTTTTTAATACTTAATCATCATTAAGATATCTCAGCTGGTTTAATGCTTACAATACCCAATATCTACAGACACAAAAATGCAAAGTATCTCATACTTCTTCCGCTGGCATTGTTTGTGATCTCATTATTCTTATCCCATTACTTAGTGCTGGATCCAACGCTTGTTGGTGGAGCAACAATAATTCTTCAATCAAATTCTACAATAGCGCCCCAGCAGATAGCTTCTTCAATAAGCAGTGCTATACATGGATCATCGCCAACAGTGGAAGCTGGTTCTGGGACAATACAGATAACGATGGATCTGAATACAAGCCTGGCTGCCGCAGAGACTCATCTAAATGGGGTTGGTTCCTGGGAATCGAATTATTCCAACTACTTCCTGAACTTTACCTCTTATCAGATAGCTTTGCAAGCAGAGCCATCCAACAACACAGCAGCATCGGCTTTAAACATCTCAAAGGCCGGAATGTCTAAATCATTGGCAAAGATGCAGTCATCGTTCTCTGCAGAGATGTCTTCGTTAAAGCCCTTCGGAGTTCTTCCAAACGCTTCTGTAAATGTAAGCAACGTCTCTTCAACACTTCAGGCAGCGCAGGATGCATATTCGAAGGCCCAGGTAATTTACCAAAACCGGGTCATGTCAACAGTAAATTCCATAGTGCCATATTCGTCGTACTCCTTTGAGTATATAGGGCCTGAGCTAAGCAGCTACTTCCTGAGCCAGCTTCAGAATATAATAATAATAGCATTCATACTAGTCTCAATAGTTGTCTTATTCATATTCAGGTCTCCAATACCATCGTTCGCAGTCGTTTTCGGTGCAGCCAACGATATAATCGTTGCTATAGGTGCGATGGCTTTGTTCGGAATCCCGCTGGGAATAACAAGCATAGGCGGGCTCCTAATGCTCATAGGCTATTCAATAGATACAGATGTTCTCACTGCGATAAGGATACTGAAAAGAAGCGGAGGAACTCCTGAAGATAGGGCTTACGAATCAATGAAGACAGGGTTGACTATGACCGCAACAGCCATAGTCGCATTTGCAGTACTCTTTGTCGTATCAATTATAATATATGTACCAACATATTATGAGATATCTAGCGTTGTTCTTTTCGGCCTGATAGCAGATATATTCACCACATGGTTCGGAAATGCCTCGATAATTCTCTGGCATAAAAAGAGAAAGGAAGGGATATAATGGCGATAATAGATTACTTAAAGGATCACAGGATATTGTTTCTATTGCTATTAGTCCTAATTCTGGCTGTGCTGGATATCATCCATGGGATACATCTTGGAACAGAGTTCATAGGCGGCACAGATATTCCAATAACTCTAGAACACAGCGTAAGCTCTGCTGAGATGAGCAGCATCGTAAGCATATTGCAGCAAAGGCTCTCAAAGTTCGGTCTAGGTGAAGTGAACATACAACCAATAGGCAATTCCCAGATCCAGGTAGTGATACCAAGGGCATCACAATCAGAGATAGAAAGCACGATTGGTATAATAGAGAGCCAGGGAATATTCCAGGGCGTAATCGATGGCAAGGTAGCTCTAACTGGTCAATCCCTAGTCAGCGGTAGCATAGGCGGTACAACCAATCAGAATGCAAGCTCTACTGATTGGAGCGTAAGTTTCTACATAACACAAGGCGCTGCACAAAGCTTTTCCAAAGCAGCATTCGGACAAGGAGGTAAACCAATATACATGTTTCTTGACAGGCCATCGGCAGCAGTTCTTATACTCAACTCATCAATACTCAACATATCCCCAGCAGCAGGCATAACTTCAGCAGATAGGCTTAGTGCAATCCAGAACGCAACGCTTCTCGGGGCCCAAACGATACCTATAAAGATATCAAGCCCTTCATATTCAAACTTCAACTCAATTCTCTCGTATCTTGAAACAAGCAGAAGCAAGTACAGCACAGTTCTGCTTGAAAGCAGCGCGCCAACATGGGTATCAGAGAATATCATTGCTCTGAACTACACAATAACTTACATTACGCCTGCCAACATGACTCCACAGTATTATACAACATCTAACCCCCAAAACCCTCTTTCTCCAGGAGGCATAATCCTTACCTCATGGCCTGCAATTGGCCTTCTCGATGCCCCATTGCTGAGTCAATCTCTAGGCAACGGTTCTATAAGCCAGGGATACACAATAACAGGATCTATTGCATCTAACCTTACGGGAACTTCAGCATCAGCTGCCGCACAGACCCAAGAGAAAGATATAGAAAGCGTTCTCAGCGGCGGAGCTCTCCCCGTCCATGTTGTAGTCGGCATACCTTACACTACGCCGCCAACTTTGGGTCAGCACTTCGAGTTTGTAAGCATCATAGCTCTTCTTACTGCAGTGGTTGCTGTAGCATTCGTAATCACGATAAGATATAAGAAGATATTCTTGATAGGCCCGATACTCCTTACAACTCTCTCAGAGCTATTCATAGTGCTTTCAATAATAGGGCTTGCAGGAAACATAGATCTTGCAACGATAGCAGGGATGATAGCGGTGGTTGGTACCGGAGTCGATGCACAGATAATAATATCAGATGAAATTCTTGGAAAGCACAAGGAGGATCACCAGAATACCAGGATAAAGCTTAACAGCGCATTCTATGTGATATGGGTTGATGCAATACTATTGGTTATAGCAATGCTTCCACTGTTCTTCTCAACATCCCTCTTCTCAGTGACTGGATTCTCTGAATCTACAATCTTCGGCGCGCTCCTAGGCGCTTTCATAACAAGGCCTGCATACGGTTCAATATTAAGTAGGCACTTCAGCTCCAAGGAAAGCAATAAATAGGAGAATCTACCTTATGAAATAGGTAAGATTTTGGAGATTTAGTCATACAGAGCATGATTAGTTATGGTGAAATATTGTCCTACATGCAACAGGTCAAGCCAGGACTTCAGGTTTTATGGCCAGTTTTGTGAGGTCTGTTCTATAAAGAAAATGGAGGAATCCCTTCCAAAGCGCATCGAGATTAAGGAGTGCAGGTCATGTCTCAAAATAAGGTCAAGGCACGATTTTCTGCCGAAGAATGAAGAGAGCCTTGAGCAGATTCTCAAAGAGCGTTTCAGCGGCTATGACTTGGAGCTCCTATTTGCAGATGAATCAAAGGCTATGGTAAGGATAATTAAGCATACTCCAGATGGACCTCTTAGCGCTGAGAAAGAGCTAGGGATAGTAATTGGTAAGACCACATGTGAGAACTGCGCAAGGAAGGCAGGTGGCTATTATGAAGCAATAATCCAGCTGCGTGGCAGGCAGGAAAAGATGGATAAATTCATAGAGAAGACTAAAAAATTCTTCGAAAGCCACAATGCATTCGTCGCAAAAGTAAAGGAAGAAGATAACGGATTTGATATTTACCTTAGTGACAAGAAGCTGGCCAGGTCATTTATCTCAGGGATGGGCCTGGTTCCAAACACTTCATACACATTATACGGAATGAAAAACGGGAAGAGGCTTTATAGAAACACCTACGCGGTGCGCATATAAAAGGTTATTTCGAATGGATCAAATAAAGATGGGCTTTGTTGCAATAGCAGCACTGTTAATCTTAGTCGGCAACAACCTCCATGCCCTAAACTTATTCAGCACATACAGCGGCTCTTCAGCGCCGTGCAGGCAGCTTAATGAGACCTTCTTCTCATGCATGGATGGAAAGAGTGTGACGATATCCTTCTCAATATACGATAACTACAACCCATATTATGGCAACTTCACTGCGGTATGGCAGAATGGCGTAAATTTCACAACACCTATAAACATATATGGCGGAGCCTGCACAGTCCCAAGCTATTCTACAGTAGTATGCTTCACAAGTATAGGTTCAATGCCAATGACCTCTGGCAACGGAACGGTAAACAGAACATTAAGCATATTATTTAGGTCTGACAACTTTCCCGAGGTTGAGTTCGTTAAGAACCTTACTGTAACTATAAGGCATAATATGACATCACAGGAAAGTGGGGCTGTTGGCATGTACAACAAGATGCTATCAAATTACTCAGATATGAATGAGAGCTACAACTACTTCTGCGATAATTACAATATCTGCGATCTTCAATTGCACTCCAACCTGACAGCGTTTGGCAATGTCCTATCAAATGCGAGCATAGAACTCGATAACTTCTCGCTTTCTCAAGCTTACTCTAATGAAACTACTGCACAGCAGATTGAATCAAGAACCGATGCCTTATTCTCAAATTTCTCTAGTTCTTCAAATAGGATCCTAAACAATATTTATGCAGCAAAAGCAAATACTGCAGCAGCAGATAACCTTTACAATTACAATCTCACAATATTATCTAATTGCAGTTACAGCAACTTTACTGCGTACTCTTCAACAATTAATGGCAGCATAGCATACCTTTCAAATTATCCAATGTACAATACACTATCAGGATCTGCGAAATACCTGAATCTGACAGAATCTGTGCTATCAAAGGAGAAGAGTTTGATAGAATCCTGCCTTGCAACTACTGAAGCGAGGAAGAAGGAAAGCGCTGCAAACACATCATCTGCATCAACAACAATAAAGTACGCACAGTATGGGGGTCCTATCGCTGCCATAATCGTGGCTCTGTATGCGGCAATAAAGATCAAGAACGAGAGGGAGATGCGGAGGATAAGGGAAAGATAATCACTTATCTTCCAATCTCGCTTCTTCTATAGCGTAGATTCCAGTAATTCCATCCCACGATCTCGAAGCTTTGACTACGTGTATCTTCTTTGAGAAGAGCGGCGCATCAAGCACGAAGCTCTCAGCCTCTCCGCCTTCGAACAGCATATTTATTCCATGCTTCCTGTTAAGAGTTTCAAGCCTCTTTATGATATCTTCATCTATTCTCTTTCCAAGGAATGTCTCGTCAAGGCCCTCAGCAGAGACTGCAGTTATTATTGCTTCATAACTCCTGGCAAGCTCCTCCAGCTCTTCAAATGGGTCTATGTGCCACAATGGGGCTATATGTTCTATCTCAAGTTCAATTGCCATGCTATTGATCCTGTCTGCCTGATATTTGCTGTAGGTAGCACCCGTTACAAGTGTCTTGACATTATTTTCCTCAAGTACCTTTCTTAGATCTGCAAGCTCCTTTTCCTTCTCCCCCTTTGTGGAATAAAATACGTGCCTTTTTCCAAGTGCCTTGGCCTGAAGTTCGGTAAACCTGGAATTTGGGTAATGGAACATGTAGCTATTCTTGTTCTCTGAAAGCATGGTTATGAGAAGCTCTACATCTATTCCCATCTCATGGGCCTTATGCAGCGCCAGTGTGGAATCCTTCCCTCCGCTGAACAAGCATGCTCTCATATCCAATCACTGTCTGGCATTACTTTCCTTCTCTCTTAGCTATCTTCTTCTTGACATGCTTGAGTGCAGAGAACATATCCCTGTCTATCTCATCAAGCCTCATTGCTATGTACTTTGCCTCTGATTTCATGTTAGGTATAACAACATAATCAAGAGCATTTACCCTTCTCTTCGTCTTCTCAACCTCGAGTACTATTCTCCTGAGCCCCTGCTCCCTCTGCGCTACGTCAATAACCGTGCTGATCACCTTGGAGAAAGAGTTCTGGATATCATCAACTGCTATGCTCTTCGAGAGCATCTCATAATCAAAGCTTCTTCCACTCTCATTTCCCCTGTATATCTCGGGTATCTTGACTCCCATGATATTCTTCACAGAAACGCCTATTCTTGGAGCCTCGCTGACATGAAGCGCTGTCTCCTCAAGCTCAAAGTTTCCCACATACGTAGATGCTATAGCCACTGTCTTGTAAGCCCTATCCATTATTGAGAGCAGATAAGCCCTATCGTTCTTTGACTGTTTGAGAAGTTTCAGGAATTCGAGGACAAGGACCTCTCTCTTCTTCTTAAGGATGCTATGGCCTTTCCTAGCTATGACCATTCTCTTTTTTGTATTGATCAGATTTATTCTTGTGGGGTTTTGCCTTGCCATCATTTGCCCTCTTTCTTGTAATATTTGCTTACATACTCTTTCTTTATTCTCGTCAGGTCTGTTTCTGGCAGCTTTGATAGAAGATCCCATCCTATCGAAAGTGTGTCCTCTATGCTTCTGCTCTCGTCAAAGCCCTGCCTGACAAAGTTGTTCTCGAATTTCTCTCCAAAGTTGAGATATATCCTGTCTATCTCGCTGAGAGCTTCGACTCCAACGATTGCACTGAGATTCTTAGCTTCGAGTGCCCTCGCATATGCGCCATACAGCTGATCTGCAACTCCTCTGTGGTCTTCCCTTGTCTTTCCATGTCCTATCCCCTGGTTCATAAGCCTTGATAGGGAACCCTGCGGGTTGATTGGGGGATATATGCCCTTATTGTATAGCTCCCTGTTAAGATATATCTGGCCTTCAGTTATGTATCCCGTAAGGTCTGGTATAGGGTGCGTTACGTCATCGCTAGGCATCGTGACTACATTGAGCTGGGTTATGCTTCCCTTCTTGCCTTTTATTATTCCTGCGCGTTCGTATATGCTTGCAAGATCCGTGTACATGTATCCTGGATATCCTCTCCTTCCAGGAACCTCTTCCCTCGCGCTTGCCAACTCCCTCAATGCCTCTGCATAATTGGTCATGTCATTCAGTATTACAAGAACATGCATGCCCTTCTCATACGCGAGGAATTCTGCTGTTGTTAGCGCTATCCTTGGCGTTATGATCCTCTCTATGCTTGGATCATCTGCAAGGTTTATGAAAGCGACAGTCCTGCTAAGTGCACCAGTCCTTCTGAATTCTTCTATGAAATAGCTCGCGTCATCATATGTTATTCCTATTCCTGCGAAGACTACTGCGAATCCATCGCTAGAATTCTTCACTTTCGCCTGCCTTGTTATCTGTGCGGTGAGCATGTTGTGCGGAAGCCCCGAGCCAGAAAATATTGGCAATTTCTGTCCCCTGACAAGCGTATTTAATCCGTCTATCGAAGATATGCCTGTCTCGATGAAGTCGCTAGGCATTCCTCTCGAAGCTGGATTTATTGGCTCACCATTGATGTCTCTTCTCTCTTCGTAAGCGACTGGTATATCATTGTCCTTAGGCCTTCCTTGGCCGTCAAATACCCTTCCAAGCATTTCCTCGCTGACACCTATCTTGAATGTCTCACCAAGGAAGCTTACAGATGTTGTTTTAATGTTTATTCCATTGGTAGGCCCAAAGACCTGCACTACTGCGTATTCATCCGTAGTTTCAAGGACCTGGCCAAGCCTCTCCTCGCCATTCTTCATCCTTATCTTTACTATCTCATTGTAAGCCGCATTGTTTACCTTCCCAACTACAACCAATGGTCCAGCGACGCTCGTGAGCGTCTTGTACTCTATATCAAATTTCATTTGCTCACCTTCTCCTCTGCTCTTGCTTCGGATACCTCTCCCTCTTCCTCCCGAATCAATGCATTTACTTCTTTATCTATTTCCTCATTTATCTTCTTGGAGTGGCTTTCTATCTCCTTTTCGGGTATTGTCTTCATTCTTGATATCTCAGCCCTCGCCTTGATTGTGCTTACTCTTTGCGAGCTAACACCTTTGCTCACAGCTTCTCCAGCTCTCTTTGAGAAATGAAGTATCGAGCCTAGAATCAGCCCTTGCTTCTTGAAGCTAGTGTATGCGTCTATCTCATCAAACGCGCTCTGCCTAAGGTAATCTTCCCTGAGCATCCTTCCTATATCAAGGACAACCTTCTCAGAGTCTGGCAGCGCATCCTCTCCGACAAGCTGTACTATATCCTTCAACTCTGCTTCCCTCTGCAGCAGCCTCATCGCTTCCTGCCTATTCTCAATATACCTTTCTCCTATGTTCTTTTTGTACCATGGATCTAGTGCATCAAGGTAAAGCGAGTAACTATTCAGCCAGTTGATTGATGGGAAGTGCCTTGCGTTGGCCAGGGATGCATCAAGGGACCAGAAAGCCTTTACTACTCTTAATGTTCCTTGAGAGACTGGCTCGGATATGTCTCCACCTGGTGGTGATACTGCTCCTATTATCGTAACAGAGCCTATCTTGCCTCCAAGGCTCTCTATCTTGCCTGATCTTTCATAATATTCTGCAAGCCTCTTTGAGAGATATGCTGGGTATCCTTCCTCTCCAGGCATCTCCTCAAGCCTTGCTGAAATCTCCCTCATGGCCTCTGCCCATCTGGATGTTGAATCTGCCATGATTGCCACGTTGTAGCCCATATCCCTAAAATATTCGGCTATCGTAATTCCAGTGTAAACGCTTGCTTCCCTTGCTGCAACAGGCATGTTGCTTGTGTTGGCTATGAGAACTGTCCTCTCTATCAAAGGCCTTCCTGTCTTTGGATCTTTTAATTCAGGGAACTCTGTAAGTATTTCTGTCATCTCGTTTCCTCTCTCACCGCATCCAACATATACGACAATGTCTGCATCAGTATACTTGGCAAGCTGGTGCTGTATGACGGTCTTCCCGGCTCCGAACGGTCCTGGGACTGCAGCACTTCCTCCTTTCGCTATCGGGAAGAATGTATCTATTATCCTCTGTCCTGTTATCAGGGGCTCTTCAGACCTAAACTTCTTTGCGAACTTGGACGCATTCCTAACAGGCCTATCCTGCATCATGGTTATCTTTATCTCCTCTGACTTGTCTTCAATCACAGCAACTTCTTCCTTAAGGTTGAAAGTTCCGCTCCCTATATTCTTAATCTTTCCCCTGATTCCCTTAGGTATCATGATATAATGCTTTACATACTCGGTTTCCTGGACATAACCAACTATGCTTCCTTCATGTACGATCTCTCCCTTTTTTGCTGTAGCAACGAACTTCCATTTCTTATCCATGGCTATCGGGTCTGCACTTATTCCCCTAGCTATGAATGCTCCACTCTTTTTCTGCAATATTTCTAGCGGCCTCTGTATCCCATCATATATCTGCCCAAGAACTCCAGGGCCGAGGGATACTGAGAGAGGCGCAGCCGTAGTTGCGACAGGCTCGCCAGGCTTAACTCCTGTCGTATCTTCATAAACCTGTATTACTGCCTTTTCTCCTCTAAGCTGTATGATCTCTCCGACAAGCCTCGCATCGCCTACCTTGACTACATCATACATGTTGCTGTCTGACATATCCCTTGCAACTACAAGGGGTCCTGCAATCTTTTCTATTATTCCCATATTAATCACTAAGCGTTTTTTCCTATATCTATTCCAATTGCCCTCATTATCAGGTTCCTGAGAAGATCATCTTCCTTTCTTTCAGCACCAAGCGCCGGTATTTCTATTACCATCGGCAGTATGCTAGAAGATACAAGGTCGAGAAGCTTTCTGTCCCTGATCTGCGAGACAATTCCAGAGCCGAGCATTATAAGGCCGATGCCGCTGTCCTGCAAAAGCTCCCTTAGGAGTGCTTCTGCTTCTCCAACATCTGCTATTGTATATGAATGTATACCTGATAGCTTGAACCCTAAGGTAACCTGCTCGCTGCCTATCACTACTATCTTATAATCTGCACTTAATTTATTTTCCAAACTACCAGCCTTGATATTTCATCCTTTCCAAGTCCGTAAATCTTAGCTTTTATAAGAACCCTGAGAGTGAAGAGCTCTATTTCCTTAAGGTACATATACTCAACCATCGTGCCGAAAGAAAGTACGCTGTGCTTCAGCATTCTATTGCTAGTCCTCATTATCTCGTTCCTCATCCCTATCTCAAAGAGTAATAGCTGCTTTTCCTCGCTTTTCTTATATGCTTCTACGCTTTCCTTCAGATCGAAGGCGCTTACCTGCAATACGAGATCCTCAATTCCTTCAGAATTGCTGTATATTGACTGAAGGCTTTCTCTTCTCATGTTTCCTCCATCAACTAAATATCCTGAGATGTCCTGGAACTTTGCACCCTTAATCTTTGACCTTATTAGAAGCAGTATATTCCTCATGTCTATCTCTTTCTTTACAAGCACAGATGCGCCGTAATCTATGTTTCTAAGCTCAATAGTCGCACTCTTCAGCATGGCATAATAATCCTTCTCCAACGAAGACAATACATCTATTATGTCCTTCCTCTTCCTGTAAGATTCGAGTGCATTCCTTAGCATCCCTGCGTAAGGTGAATTTATCATAAGCCTGGAAAACAATGCTTCGATGCTCTCTTCTCTCATTGCCTCCTTGAGCGCCGATGCATTATATCTTCCATAATCTATAACATATCTTGCAATAGAGTCGAATCCTTGGTTCTTCTCCTTCGCCTCAAGCGCCAGCCTTATATTGTAGATGTCCCATTTTCCGATTATGGCTCTTATCAGTTTCTTCTTTATTATCGGAGTAACGTTTACAAGCGTGGATACTCTTTCCGCAAAGTTCTTGCTCAATGCAAAGTCTATAAGCTCAGCCTTAATGCCAAGCCCTCCAAACTCAGATATCGCGTCCTTGTAATCTGTCTGGAAGAGTATTTGCAAGATTGATGGAATATCCTTTGCATTAATTATCGCTTGCATGACCTGCTCGTTTATTAGCTTGGACTCCATAGCCTTTACTCGGGAGTTGGAGTATGCATATACCTTTGCGGCCTTATATCCATAAAGCAAACTCATCTACCTTTTGTTCTCTTTGTCCTTCCTGCCTTCTTTTTTGGTGCTCCCCTCCCTCCCTTTTCTCCCCTTGCTTCCTGAAGCTCTCCAAAGAACGAACTGAGTGCAAAATTCTTCACAGATTCAATATTGCTCTCAATCATATGTTGGATTGTTGCATCAAGAGAGATGCTGTTGTCCTTTGAAGAGAGGATGAATCCATCAATATCCTCATACTCTCCGCCAATCCCATGTTCCTTCAAGATCCTCATGTTCTCCTTTCCGGTGCACACTACTATGTCCTTCTTCTGCACGATCTGAGAGAACTTCTTGATTGCGCCATCAAATATCTTTTCATAATTCTTCTTGGCTTCGGATTCGATCCTCTCCCTTATCTTCGAGATCTCTTTTTCAAGGACTTCTTCGCGAGCCTGAAGGAGGATGGACTTTCTTTCCATCTCTATGTTAGCATCTCCCTCTTTCCTGATCCTCTCCCTGATGGCTTCAGCTTCAAGCTCTGCTTCCTTAAGAATCTCCTTCGCCTTCTCCTCTGCTTCCTTGAGGATTCTTTTTTCCTCGTCGCTCCCTTCCTTCCGTATCCTAGAAACAGAGCTCTTCGCCTCCTTTTCTATCTCGTTTCTAAGTTCATTGAGAGACATGGGATTACCTTCCTTATATCAGGCCTGCGAAGATCATGATCAGTATCGCTATTACGAATCCAAATATCAGCAATGTCTCAGGAAGTACTAGAAAGAGCAGGGCAGTTCCCATACTCTCAGGCTTCTCTGCTATCATTCCGAGTCCTGCGCTTCCTATGGCACTCTGCGCAACTCCAGTCCCTATAGCTCCTCCGGCTATTGCGATTCCTGCTCCTATGGCTGCAACAGCAGCTGCAAGTCCTATTGTCATCTATACACCATCTAAACATTATTCTTCAGTATAAACTCTTTTATATGCGAAAGGCTTGAATTTTGTGCCTCCGCCTTTGTAAAACTTCGTAAAAAATTCAACAAAATTCAGCCTCACTCCCTGTACAGCTCCTTCAAACATTCCCATTATCATGTTAGCGAAGTGCAAGAGTATGAATATCGCAGAGTAAAGTATAAATAGAGGTATCCCATTGCTCAGGCTCGGGGCAAATCCTTTGTCGATTAGAAGGCCTATGATTATGCTGCCAAGCCCAAAACCCATTATTCTTGAATAACTGAGCGGATGTGTTAGTAAGTTCGTTATCTCTGCAGCCTCATGCCCTGCGAATGCCAATGTTATCACGAACGAGAGTACTGCTATAGCAGCGCTGACCATCGCTATAGGTCCAGGCACAAGGCTGAAGAATGCCCCTCCAACAGCAAGAGTACCAAATATTATCATTGTTATTGAAGAGACTTTACTTATTGCAAGCTTCTTCTCGTTGTGGTGTATGCTGTTTATGAATCCAAATACCAGGCCAAGTATGACCTGTACTATTCCGAAGAGTATTGTGACTGCTATCAATGATGTTGCATTCTTGATCCAATCAAATATCTGCACGGATGCGAATATGCCACCCAATGAGAACCCAAGATACTGGTTAGAGAGTATGCCAAAGAATATTGCTGAGACTGAGCACATCCTCCAGATCTTTGCGGTATTATACACAAGACCCTCCGGATTCGTTCTTGTGGTTATCCATGTTGCAAAGAGAAATGATGCTATCCCATATCCCACATCACTTATCATCAATCCATAAAATATTGGGAATGATATTATGAAGATCCATGTCGGGTCTATCTCATCGCTTCTTGGTACTGACATGAACTCCATAAGGTAATCAAATGGTTTAAGGAAGCTTGGCCTTACGACAAGGCTCGGGGCCAATTCGTTGCTCTCAATCTCCTCAAGATGATACCTTCCGGAGGTCGCCTTATCTATCGTGTGTTTTATCTCATGCATCCTTTTCTTAGGGGCCCATCCTTCCATAACAATGGTCTTCTCTGTTTTCTTGAACATCGAGCCAGATTCAAATCTTGCTAGCTCTATTTCTAGCGCTTCCTTAATCGCAAGAAGCCTGAAATATTCCTTCCTGAAATTCTCAAACTCATCTTTTATCTCATTAAGCCTCTTTACCCTTCTTCCTTTCAATTCAGAAATCTTGGTTAGAAGCTGGGAAGGTGTTCCTTCTATGTACTTTGCCTTAAGGTCTATCTCCTCAACATCGAGCTTCTCCAAAGATTCCGCTGTCTTCTCCTCTCTCTTCTTTTCAAGCGCAATGAAGAACAGATAAGAATTTTTGCCTAGCTCCTTCTCTACAATCTCAGCCCCAGTGCTTCCTATGGACTTTCTAAACTCAGCTGCTATCTTTTTGTCTGCACGGTAAGCCTTGAATGAGAGCTTTGAGCTATAAAGTCTGCTAAAATCAATCTCAATTCCTGAAAAGTAATCGCCTATAGTCCCAGCATATGCGAGTGCCTGCATATCTTCCGATATGCCTCTCCGTTCATCTTCAAGTGCAAAAACCTTATCGATAAATTTGATCCTCTCCGCTTCAGCTACTGGCTCATGAATCCTGCTCTTTCCACTTTCCTTTAGGCGGGGCCTTCCGAGGATCTGCAAGATTCCATTTATCCTGATCAGCTTTTCCGAGACGGTTGTTGCAGCCGGATCAGACCCCGAGTCCTGCAAATCAACGTTAACCTTCCTAAACTCTACAACACCCAGTTTATGGAGTGCAGATACAAGACTATGCTTGTCTGACTCTAGCGCCAAGACTCTTATTTTTTGCATCTCTTCTGTTCTAAGCAATTTATACACCAAATATATCCTTGAGTGCGAAGTTGATTACATTCTTTCTCTTACTCTCTCCAATCTCTTTATCTTTTATAGCTCCGGCTTCCTTCTCCGCCCCTGCTATCGCATCCTTCCTTTCCTTTTCCACTTCAATTACTGCCTTTTTCTCCGCGCCTTCCTTGGCCTTCTTAGCTTTCTCTTCTGCCTCTCTGATTATCTCCCTTGCCTTCTCTCTCGCGACCCCGAGACCTTCCTCTGCCTCGTCCTTCGCCTTTTTTATCATCTCTCCAGCTCTCAACTCGCTTTCCTGAACATCCTTTATTGAATCTAACTTATTCATACACATCATCTATGCATCAAATGTGCAGATGATCAAAAGAAGTAGAAGATCACTACACATTCACATTCAGTATAGATTGATAAGTTAAGCTTATAAATCTTGCTCGACAGAAAAAAGGTTATCTGATAAATGATTCGCCCCGCAAACCCATCATTTCAATGGTGGGTTAGGGGCGTAAGAAGGTATATAAGAATGCAAAACAAAACAAGAAATATGGAAACTATGCGTGCCTACAAGTTCAGGATATATCCTGACCAGAAAAGGCAGACAGCCATAGACAATTCCATATCTCTGTCCCAAAGACTCTACAACAAACTACTTGAGAAG
>JAJZJV010000048.1 GCA_021809925.1 Microcaldota archaeon
AAAGTAGCGATACAGGGATTCGGAAATGCCGGCTTCTTCGCATTCGAGCTCGCAAAGCAGCAGGGCGCGAATATCGTTGCCATAAGCGACTCAAAGGGTGGAATCTACAACGAAAAAGGTCTAGACTACAACAAGCTGGCAGAGGCAAAGAAAAACTCAGGAAGCGTTCAAGGATATGATGGCGGAGAGAAGATAACGAATGATAAGCTTCTTGAGCTTGATGTGGATGTCCTGATTCCTGCCGCAATCGAGAATCAGATCACAGGCGCTAATGCTGACAACATCAAGTCAAAGATAGTCCTTGAGCTTGCAAATGGGCCAGTGACTCCAGAAGCTGACGACATACTTTTCGAGAAGGGAATACTTGACATGCCAGACTTCCTTGTCAATTCTGGAGGAGTCATAGTCTCGTATTTTGAGTGGGTGCAGAATCTCCAGCACTATTACTGGACAGAAGATGATGTTTATAAGAGGCTGGACACGATAATAACAAAGTCTTTCAGCGACGTAATGAAGATGCAGCAGACGTATGCAGAATCTGGCAAGAAGATAAGTCCAAGGGCAGCTGCATATATAGTGGCTGTGGACAGAGTGGCGAAGGCAATGAAGATGAGGGGTTGGTACTGACCTCTTCTTTCTCTCTTCCCCTTCCTGTATTGTCCCTGGAGTATACTCTCACAACAATCTATTATGGATGTCGTGGCAAAACTGCCTCATTGTCCTTAATTAACTTCCTCCTGAAAATATGCTTTGCGTATTTTCATTTAATAATTTCTCTTTAAGCGTCTTGTTTCTGAGTACAAATGCCTTGTATGGTGTTGCTGACTTAATTCCTCTCAAGAGATATGCGATCTCTTGAAGTTATAGTGCTTATTGTCTTATTTGTTTCTGTGACATCCTCCCACCCGTAAACAGTGTGGGCTTCCTCTGCGTCATGCAATCACTGCATCCCGCAGGATGAGAGTAGAACCTAGAAAAAAGCATATTCACAGGATACGATATTCAGCCTCCTTTTTATAACCATCTAAATATATGAAAATTTTTCAGAAGTAATGGCATAAATCAAGCAGAGAGAAAGTATTTTAAAAACAATCTAATAAGATATAATTAACTTTTAAGTTACTGGTGAAATAATGGGAGTTTTTGATAAACTTGGTCAGGCTTTTGGCTCAACAACAAAAGCGATGGATATAGAGGACTATATGAACTCTGCTGAGATGGAGGATGTAGATCTCTTGCACGAGCCTGCAGACATGTACATTAAGCCTGTCTCAGTGATGGGAGAGGACGATGTCAAGCCAATAGAAGATGAACTGGCTAAGAAAAATATCATTCTTCTCGATATATCAGAACTTAACAAGAGGCCTACTACAAGAAGCAATGTCATAGCAAGCCTTAAGAAGTATGTAGAGAAGGTGAATGGAGACATAGGCCAGATAGATGAGAATAGAATTCTTATAACTCCTTCAAAAGTAAAGATCGTGAAGAGGAAGAAGCAACCCCCTTCAAGAGAGAGGTAAGATCCTGCATCAAGCGGGTCTACCCAACCCCTTTTCCTATTTAATACATTGTGGGCTTGGTCATGAGCCTTCTGAATCTTTACCTGATTAACCTGTGTTAGTATGAATTTTGAAGATATAAAATTGGTATTGTTAGATGTAGATGGGGTCCTGCGTGACTGCTCAAAACTAACTTACGAAAGCCACTCCATAGCGCTTGAGAGCTATGGCCTCGGTGCTGACTTCAGAAAGTCGTTCGGTGTTGAAGAGATCTGGCACACAAAGGCCATAGGGAAATACAATTCACGGTCAGATTCCCTGAAAGCAGCAATATCTCTCATGCGGGATACAACCAATACTCTTAATGATATATTGCAGAAGTCTGATGCAGAGCATATTCTTGATCAGATAGTAAAGAAAGGGATAACTGCGGATGATGAGGCGCATATGCTCGCCATGTGCGATATCTACTATGATTTCTTTAATCTCTCAAGCTCAAAGGAGCTAACAAGCATATATCCTTGGGCTGAAGAAGCTATAGAAATGTTTTCAGATACTGGAGTTGAGGTTGGTGTATTTACAAACTCTGCAAAGCTCTCACTTAAGAGAGATCTTCCCAGAAGCATGCTTAATGCATTTGATGTGGTTCTTGGGATAGGCGATGTCAGTGATCCAAAGCCAAGCGGAGAAGGAATTCGCAAAGCAGCTTCATTGCTCGGCATTAAAACCAGAGAGATCCTTTATGCTGGAGACAGCACTGTTGATATAGACGCCGCGAGGGATGCAGGATCATTATCCGCTGCCATCCTCTCCGGCTCTGGGTTAAAGATTCACCTGGAAAACAAAAAGCCAGACATCATCTACAATAATGTTCTGGAGCTAAGCAAGAGCTTTACTGCTTGAATGCAGTAATAAGCGCATGGACCTCCTTTGCGCTGGGCTTCGAGAACTTGACAACGCGCTTGAATGCAGCGATAACTGCTTTTCTATTCCTTATCTTCTTACCATCAAGGCTGCTCTCAAATACCCCAAACAGCTTCAAGAGCTCCTTCTCATCTGGTCCTTTATCCTCTTCTGGCTTGCCAAGCTCCTTCTTTGTAAGCTCGTAAAGCATTATTCCCAGAGCATGTGATATATTGAGCACCGGGTACTCTGGATCTGCTCTTATATTTACTACTATGTCGCAGAGATCAAGCTCATCTGCACTCAAACCCGTATCATCTCTTCCGATTACAAGCCCTATGCGCAAGCCCTTCTTTCCCATCCTTTCTATTCTTTCCAAAACCTCTGTTGGCGATAGCGGCCTTCTTATATCAATCCTTCCCCTTTCGGCTATGCCTGTGCTTCCTATCAATAAATCAAAACTACCCTCAATCTCCTTAAGACTATCGAAGCATCTGGCACTTTCCAGAAGCTCTCTTCCATGTTTTGAGTACATGATGGCCTTCTTTCCAAGCACCTTTGCCCTTGGAGCTATGAAAATAATTTCATTCATGCCAAAGTTCTTTGAGATTCTTGCTATATACCCTATATTGATCTGGTACTTCGGACTAACTATTATCGGCCTTATTATCATGAAATCCAACACCAGTACATATAGTGTACACTAAAGATTTAAAAAATAAAAAGGAATCGAAAGATTCCAATTGATTTACTGTCCGCTCGCTGCGTTGCTGATGAGCTGCTCTATGAACTGGTTTCCAGCCTGCACTGTCTCGTTTGCAGTGTATCCTGCTATAAGGATCCTGTTTGATCCTTCAGCTGATGCGATCACTGATGCTGGCCCGAAGTTCACATTGTTTTGCGCTATTATCTGCTGGGATACTGAGTTCACATAGACTCCAGGTGAGAGTGTATATCCAGAACCTATCGATA
>JAJZJV010000020.1 GCA_021809925.1 Microcaldota archaeon
TTTGGTATTTTACTAAGGACGAAGACACAGGCAACTGACGAAATGCGACAAATCTATTAAGATGACGATTATGCGACAGAACCCGACTTAATTGACTTTATCCACAAAGCTCGTAATTAGTCCTTTATTTGGGTGTTTTTCCGCTCTTTTATCCTTTTTACGACGTCTTTCTTCTCCTTTAGCGATTCAAATGACCTCGTAGCAAGCTCTGTTGCCTTATCCTCCAATTCTCTTTCCTTAATTACGGTTGCCATATCCATTGCTGCTCCGCATCTAGAGCAGTGCAAAGCAGTTATGGCGTTTACTTCATGGCACCTTGGGCAGTCTACAGAAGTAAGCTTTGGCCTTGTTTCATCTACGTTCACTGCCTTTCCATTGGCCTGCAATGCGGCATTGTCAATATCACGACCAGACAAGTGAACATAGGTCGCAGCCATCTTGCTGTCCCCGACCCAACCGAAGAACACTTTCAACTGTTGTTCAGTCATCTTGTTTGCATAGAAAGATGCTCTTGAATGTCTAAATAAGTGAGGGTATATCCTCTTTTCTATTCCTGCTTTTTTCCCGACAAGCTTAAGCATCTTGGAGATTCCCTTCGCATCGATGGGGTGGCCGGTATTTACCCATGTGCCTATTGTCAGAAATAGTGGGTCTTTAGGATCTCTTTTGCTGCTGGCATCAATATATCCTGCAATGTAAGGCGCGCTGAAGAATATTGGTATCTTCCGCATCCCGGTTTTTCCATCGACTATTATGTGCCCAGGCTCGCCTGACAGATCGACATCCTTGACCTTCAGGTTGGTAAGTTCTCCTATTCTTATTCCAGAATCGAAAAGAAGTGCGATTATAGCTTTGTCCCTTGGATTTGGGGTTGCTTCTATCATCCGTTTTACTTCCTGCTCTGTAAGTATCTCAGGGAGCTTTGGCTTTGACTTCTTCTTCACTCTTATCCAGGCCACCTGTTTAGGATAATACATATCTTCTCCGAGCAGGTATCTGTAGAAGGTCTTAGCAGCTACACGTATCTTTTCCTTTGTGCTATCTGAATAGCCGCCGCGCTCTATCTTTGCAAAAACCTCTTCGAGATCCTCCTTTGTTGCCTTCTTGTAATGCTTGTTTCCGAGTGTTTCAAGGAATAGTTTAAGTGTATAAATATCCCGTATTATGGTCCTCGGATTCATGCCCTTTGCAGTCATGCTTGCGATGCGCTTCCTTGCTGCTTCCTTGTTTGCCGGGTATATCTTAGGGTCATCGAGCAGTCTCTGCTCCATTTCCTGAGCCTGAAGCTCCCAGGGCTTTGCCATGATAATATGGAAAAGCAAAGTTATTTATATAATTATGGTGGGGAATACGCATTTGAGTAGAATGGAGGCACAGGGAGTTGAACCCAAACCTTCACCGTGTAAGGGTGACGTCCTACCGCTAGACTATGCCTCCAATTAATTATCTTATAATACAGCAATTATTTATTTTGAGTGCCTTCTGCAGAATCTTTCAATTCTTTGCATCGCATCCTCTAAAACGTTTTCTGTGGCAAGTGCCACTATCCTAACATGGTTGCTTTCTCCGAAGCCAGATCCTCTGGTTAGCTGTACGTATTCCTCTTTCAGAAGCTTGTCTACAAATTCGGTATCATTCTTAAGAGCCAGTCTTTTCATGTCAAGTTTTGGAAATACATAGAATGCTCCTTTTGGTTCAACAGCATCCATGAACTCGCTCTCATTCACTAATCGCGATACAAGGCTTGCTCTTTTTCCTATGGCTGAGACCATCTTCCTTACAGCATCCTTATGCTCCCTCTCTTTGTTCAACGCCTCTGCTATCGCATATTGGGCAGGAGTATTTCCTGATAATCTTATCTTTGCAAAGTCTCCAAGCTTTGAACTGACTGCCTTTGAGACCTTATCTTCTTCTGGAACTACAACAAACCCTACTCTGAATCCTGTGGCTGCGAAATCCTTTGAGCCGCCATTCAATATCATATGCGGAACGCCCTTCGCAAGCTTCGAGATGCTCGTGAACTTTGCGCCGTTAAAGACTATCTCATCGTATATCTCGTCGCTTATCAGCATGATGTCATGATTCTTAGCAATCTCAACTATATCGCCCAGCACCTTCCTATCGAGCACAGTGCCTGTAGGATTGTTAGGATTTGTTATAAGCATATACTTTATCTTGTTGCTCTTCTTGAAATCCCTCTTTATGCTCTTCTCGAGGCTATCTATGTCTATATTCCAGTTTATTCTTTCATCATATCTTTCAAGTACGGCCCTTCCTCCAAATATCTCTAGGTCTGGTATATACTGGGTGTAATACGGCTTGAAGATGACTGCCTTCTCTCCCTCATTGATTAATGCTGCATTCAGAAAGATTATTGCCTCGCTGAGGCCTTGCGTAACTATCACATTGTCCGGATTTACATTGATGTTATATATGGACTTGTATCTTTTTGAGACCGCTTCCCTAAGCTCTTTTACTCCTGTTGGATCAGCATAAAAGGTCTTGCCTTCTCTAAGTGCCTTGACGTAAGCATCAACTACATATTTAGGAGTCTTGAAATATACTGCAGGATCTCCTCTATTGAGCTTGATAACTTCTTTTCCTGCTTTCATTAAAGAATATGCAACAGTATCTTCTTCCTGTATCGGGTTTATTGCATACCTGCTTCTTATTGAAAGTTCCAACTTCCCACCAATGCAATATCGAATGCTCTCTTTAAAATGTTTCCCATGCTCTTCTTGGCAACTGATTCAAGTGATCATTGCATGGGAGGAATGCTCCAATGTCGGAGATCATTTGCTGCTCCTCTCTTTCTTTGCATCTTTCTTCCCGAATTTCTTGTATGCCACATAGCCTACTGCTGCAATTATCACTACTCCTACTATGTCATATATCAAACCAGATCCGCTGTTCCCAGAAGAGTAAACTGTCACATAATAATTGTTTAAGCCCGAATACTGTTGGCTGCTTGCTCCGTTGGGCTGACTCCACTGCTCATACACGCTAACAGGATACTGGCCAGGGTGGCCCTGTGCATCAACATCAACATAGAACGTTACATTTGTAGATTCTCCCGGAGCAAGATCGTTGAGGTAAACATTCGGGTTGACTGGTGATACTGGATATATGGTCTGAAGGCTTAATGTTATCTGTTGTGCGCTCTCGCTTCCCGTATTCTTTATCGTGAATGTGACTGGGAGGTAAGTTCCTCCAGGATAAAGCACACTGCCCACGCCAGTTATGTTGTACCTTGCGGACGGCTGCAATGTCACATTAACGTAATCTGCTCTGGTTATCTTGTTTCGGTAATTTGCATCCGAATAGGATAGGTATATTGGCAGCTGATACTTTGTCTTGTTGTCATTCCTGTTTGCCTGTATAAATACATTCTGCGTTGATGACGACCCCGGCTCTATTGCGCCAATGAAGATATCAGATGACGAGCCTCCAACTGTGAGGTTGGGGGTGCCCTCAAAGCTTATGCTGACGTTCTTTGCAATCCCTGTACCGACATTTTGTATCAATATGGAAAGTGTCTGGTTCGAACCCGAGTACAGCAGCTGCGGCTGTGCATCTATTATGCTCGGAACAAGATTTGGCTGGTTTACGACTATGCTGACAGGAACATTCTCCTCGAGTGAGATATTCTTTCCATACTGTGTCGTATAAGTAAGTAATATTGGTATATGGCTCTTCCCCTGAGGCAATGTGCTATTTGCCTGCAGCAGTACTGTTGCTGAAGATGACGACTTTGGGGAGATTGTGCCGAAACTGAACTGCGAGGCTCCAGAGATGCTGAAGTTGTTAGAATTAAGGACTGTTATTGTTGCATTCGTAGCATCAGCAGTCCCAGAGTTAAGCGCAGTTATTGCAGTATTGAATTGCTCCCCGGGAACTATCGCTGACGAAGGCGTTGCAGTGATTGCAATTCCAGGAGCGCCACTAATGTAGAAGGAGATTGGGATTGAGGAACTTGCAGTGCTTGTAGTTCCAGATGAAGATGTGATCACATAAGATGCTGTCACATATATCGTATAAGTTCCAGATTGTATGTTTGGAGGTATCCTTATAATATAAGTGAAGTAATAACCAGCTCCCTGGTATATTCCCTGTGACATGCTGCTTATCAGCTGAGTGCTTGTTGGAGAATAATTAAGCAACGGATAACTTCCAGAGAGCCCAAGGTTGACGTTGTTGATGACTCCATAATTGTCATAAAGCTGGAATCTTATCGTAGCATTATGCCCGGCAACCACAGGCTGCGGATTGACAATCAGGTTTGTTATTGAGAGCTCATTGTTTGCATAAGCAGTATTTACAATGAGCAGCATCGCAAACCCTGCGACAAGCAGGACTTTATAAGATACCATTACATTCTTTTTCATAATCTACACCATTAAATATCAGTCTATTCCAGAAGATGACATAAATATCCTGAAGCTGAGCAGTATACAGACAACTGTGAATGCTGCAAGTAGCCCGAAATTCATAAGTGCTAAAGATGGCGAGATGCTTCCCTGTATCATAACTCCCCTAGTTATTGTGTTTGCATAAGTGAGGGGATCGAAAGCCGAGAAGGTCTGAAGCCAGCCAGGAAGGCTCTGAATCGGGACTATTCCTCCAGATATGAACCATAATGGCAGTGTAACTACCTGTGCAAATATTCCGAAAGCATCTACTCTTTTTATCTTGGATGCGAGCATTATCGCTATTCCGCTAAAGCTAGCGCTTATCAATAAGATTATTGCAGTTATGTATAATATGGCAAGCAAGGGAGACATAGCTATTGTGGCACCATCAAGCAGGCCTATGCTCAAAGCCACAAATCCGAATATCAATCCCTGCACAGCTCCGGAGAATATCCTGCTCAGGACTATTGCCCTTTTGTTTATTGGGGTAATAAAGAAGGCCTTAAGGTTGCCCAACTGCCTGTCCGATATCAGTGACATTCCGCTTCCGAATAGCGCTCCGAAGATTATTACCATAGGTATCACTCCTCCCGCAAGGAATGTCTTATAGCTGCTAGCAGTTCCAAATAGCGGCTCTGCAACTATCTCATGGCTCGGTGCGCTTACCGATGCCGGTGCAACCACACTCGATTTTACTGACTGGGTGAATTTCGAGGCCAAGCTGCTTATCGCCTGAATCCCCACAGCTGCGACTGCCTGTTGTGTATTGCTATAATACATCTGAATCCCAGCCACATCCGGATTCGAGCTAGGGAACGTGGGCAGGATTATCACCACTATGGCAACTTTCCCTGAACTCAGCATTCCGAGAGCCGAACTCTCTCCAGTGACTGCGCTTATCTGCAAGCTAGCACTCGCGCTCAATTGCTGTATAAACTGTGTAGACTGCAAATTATTTGCAAGATTCACTACTGCTATCGGCACATTCTGCGGAGAGCTACCTATATTCCCGAAGAAAACTATTATAATTATTGGGAATATCACAGACCGGATCAGGTTTGTCCTGAGGTTCGCCTTGAATATGAGCATCTCTCTCATGAAAAGCGTAATAGAGTCTTCAAGCAGTGGCATGAGATCATCTCCTCATCATAACTTCGTTTCTGTCTCCGCTCATCTCTCCTGTAGCATCTCGCATCTCAGACCCTGTCAGCTTTATGAAGACGTCATCAAGTGTGGGCATATGCAAGTTGATCGAGGATATCCTTATCTTCTTTTTGTCAAGCCCTGCCAGTATCTTTGCCATAATACCTTCCTGATTGCTTTCTACTGGCACTGTTATCTTATCGAGCTTCACTTCAGCACTCAGCTTGAAGTCTGTTTTTAGGAACGATGCCACTGCATTTGCATCACCACCATTCTCCACAATGATTTCAAGGATCCTTCCTGCGCCTACAATCTTCTTCAGTTCTGAGGGTGTTCCGATAGCCTTGATCTTACCATGATCTATGATCGCTATCCTCTCGCAGATCTCGTTAGCCTCCTCAAGGTATTGGGTTGTCAATATTACTGTGACTCCTTCCTTGTTCAAATCTTTGATGTGTTCCCACATATTCACCCTGTTCTGAATGTCAAGGCCTGTTGTCGGTTCGTCAAGTATAAGGATCCTTGGCCTCTGTATCATTGACTTGACAAGCTCAAGCCTTCTCTTCATTCCTCCTGAGAATGTTCCTGCTTTCTTGTCGGAGAAGTTGGTAAGTTCTGCTTCCTCAAGTGCTTCTTTTATTCTGCCCTGTCTCTCCTTTTCAGGCACATGGTAGAGCCTTGCGAAGATTTCCAGATTCTCCCTTGCTGTGAGATCACTTTCTACAACAGTCTCCTGGGTCATGAGCCCTATCTGCGATTTGATCTCAGCACCATATATCATCACATCCTTCCCATTTACAATGATCTTGCCAGAGGATGGGCTCAATAAACCAAGTATCATGTTTATCGTTGTTGTCTTTCCTGCTCCGTTAGGTCCGAGAATCCCAAAGATCTCACCACTCTTTATCTTAAGTGAGATGCCGTCTACAGCATTGAAATCTCCAAACGTTTTTACTATGTTCTCTATTTCCACTGCATTCTCTGGCATGAAATCACTCCTTAATCATATTCCGCAACGTCTTGAATGACCTGATCATTACCTTCCTTGACATTGCTGCTGTCTTCTTTCCCTTATCCGTTAAAATAAAATGTTTCTGTATCTTTGCGCCCTTCATGACTGCCCTTCCTTTTATGAAGCCATGTTTCTCTAGTGAGTTCATGGCATTGTAAAAATCACTCTTCCCAAGGCCCCTGAGAATCCAGACCTTCTTCTTTTGCATTACCTTCATGAGCGCATAAGGATATTCTGGACTATGAGAAAGATGCACCAATATAATTATTTTCAGCATCTCCGTCCTAAGCCCCTTGCTCGGAAAGCATTCCTTCTCTGCTTCATCATCCATTATAACACATTATGGTTTAAATTTATACTAATCTAGTTTAAGAATAAGAATATAAAAACCTTCTGATTCTGTCTCAAAGCCCCCTTTGTAGAAAAGTTCTTATACTGTTACTAGATTATAGTCTGTTTGGTGATAGCGTGTCTACCACAAATGCGACAGTAAGACCAAAGCAAATTATACATTTGAATATAGGGAGTAAACTAATAAGTAGAGAGGAAGCACTGCAGGAGGCACGAAGAATGGAAGCGAGAGGCAGAGTGTTGGCCAATCTCTCAGAAGCAAGAGTAATTAAAAAACCAGGTTTGTACTGGATAAATGCAGAGAGTGTGCCAATTACACAAGAAGCAGGACAGTATATGAGTATTCCAGCTGTTCCGGGATACTATCAAGACAACAGAGATGGTACATTCACACAGATTAATAATGCTGATGTATTAGCAGGCAGGATTAGCAAAGATAGAAGCGATGTATTTGTAGTTCCCAGAGGAGTTGCAATGGCAACTAATAAGGAAGATCCGCTTATGTTAAGAATTGCAGATAAATTTAACAGTGAGTATTATGGCCGTTTATGGGTGGTTGAGATTTACACTGGTAGTGATCGCGCATTGATCGTCTCTGTACCCAAAAAGGCTCGACATTTGAGAGGAAACAACGTGGTAGTTGAACATTCGCTACTTAGTGCAACAAGAGAAGCAATTAGAGGAATGTCTGACAGAGTACGCGCTCATGTTTCTAGGAGGGAATAGATCAATAGAAGGAATTTTGCAGCAATTGAAGGGAAGGTCTGTAATACCGTTGTCTGAGGTCAGGTGGGGTGGGATGTGGTGCTGGCCTGCATAGTTGAGATCAATTCAGCCCATAGAGTGGATTAAAGTGCATATGCAATCACTATGATTCCTGCGATTACTCTGACAATCCTACCAGCTTCATAAAGCTTGCTATGATAATTCTTCCTTGATGCTATGCTCAATATTCCATCTATTATCACATAGATTCCTGCTGTTGCTAAAAGTAAGTACATGTGATCACTGATTGAGTGGAATTATCTTTTATTATGTTTTTCGATAAGTTGCTGGCACGCTAATTAAGGAAAAGTTATTAGAATCCTTAAGTCATGATTTTTTATTATGCGGGAGAATCATGCAGAGCAATGTAACTGATATAGTAGTCTCGAAATGGAAAAGTTCATTTAGTGAGACAATAGTATCATCAGCAAAGTTTATGGCGTACATACTCGCAAGAGAGATAAATGGAGCAATACAGAAAGCAGGAATTATGGAAAAAATTGGCATGAAGATTGCGGGGGCGTTCTGGAGAGAACCATGGCTCCATACATTGCAGCTGTTGTTGTTCTGGCGTTCGCAAGCAAGGAGATCAGCACCGAGAACGTTGAAAGATTGATAAATGCAATAGGAATCTCACCTAACAAAAGATTTCTTAAGAACAATTTTGTATGCGTTCCTGCGATATATTTCATAAAGCTCGTTGAGAAAGAGCCTACACCACAGATGATAATTGATGTGGTCTCATCACTTGGAATGGTATCTGATATTCAGAGCGCAAGGCATGTCCTCGACATTTACTCTGAGTTTCTTGAATATAAGGGAGGCAAAGCCAATAATGCGGCTGAAGAGGAATTGGTTATTAAATTCAGCGGGCCGATAAATATGCTCTCTTCACTTATCTCCAAGATTCTCTTCTTTGAGCTCTAGAGGACATTCGAGGACCAGTACATCATCGCGAATATAGAAAGAGCTGTGCCGTATCTATCTGCATTGGGTGTGCTAATATCCACTGGAAGAGATACTGGAGAAGGCGCTGAAATCATCAAAGGATTATCAGACATAGTCAGGTCTGTTAGCATAGTTCCGGATGAAGATATGCTTAATCATATTAACACCGTGAGCGGGAAATCCCACGCCCTCTTCAGAGGGTTCCCTTTAGGGGTGGGATGAAAGCGAACCGCAGAAGTAGTAGCCCAGAATCATCAGACGAATCTTCATCTGGGAAAATTCCCTTTTTCCATTCGGGAGAAAATGGCATCGGACCATGTTTCACTTGGTACGTTCTCAGTTCAGCGAAAATTGCCTCATGTACTTGAGGCCTTACAAAATCTCCCCGAGCGTAGATTTCGGCGTGTCCCGCTGTATGATATGATTTTGTCGCAAACATACATATTCATTTTTGTTCCATAATCTATATCCATGTTTCACTTGGGAAGCCCATGCCGTTTACGGGTGGGAGGATGTCACAGGAATGGAATGTGGCAAGGCAACCAACATTGTTTATATCCCATCGATTTATCCGATAACCTCAGCTGGAAAGCAGCCAACTCTCGACCTGCTTATTAAAGTCATAAGTGCCTTGCCAGTAAAATCCGACGAGGCCGTAGCAGGATACGTGCTTACGATATATCAGGAAAGTGCAAAAGGACAATGGTTGTACAACCTACTAAATCTATATAATTTACTCTTTAATTATTATAGAAGTGATTAGAATGCCTGTGAAATTTGGCGAGTATAAAGGACATAAGATCGTAAGCCTCATGAAGGATGAAAATGACCAGCGCCCATTCACGTTTGGATTGGGAAAAGCTCGCCTGATTCTGGAGAACCTTGATGAAATCAAAAAGTTTGTAGATGAGAGCGAGAGTTCGGAATCTGAGTGATTTAATCCATAGTGCGGAGTTCCGCACCATCTCGGATGTGATGAGACGAGGTATTTCTGATTAGTGATGATATCTAGTCGCTGATGAATCCCATTAACTGGGCTTCTTGCTTCTTTTAATATTGATGTTTGGTGTTAAACTGAGTCTTCTTGCCGGAATACTTTTTGGAGTCCTTTCTTTGATCTGCTTTGGAGTGCAGGATATTCTTGTATCGATAGCTTCAAAAAAGATAGGGCCGTTGAAAGCCTCTTTCTGGATTGCTGCTCCGATATTTACGCTTCCGGCAATAGTGTTCTTTTTGATCTATGGATCTCTTTCAATTCCTTCCGTCGTGCTGATAATTATAATAGGGCCGATAGCTGCAGGAGGACTTCTTGCTTTCACCAAAGGAATGGAAATAGGCGATGTCTCTGTTATAGCGACAATTGGAGGAACATGGGGAGCCATTACGGCAACACTCGGCTTTCTCTTTCTGGGGGAGTCCATAACGCACGTACAACTCTTTGATGTTATTCTTATAGTGATTGGCACTGTGCTTGTCTCATTCAATGCAAAAGAAGTGTTTAGAAAGAAAGCAGCACTGGGAACTGGGATAGGATATGGATTCATTGCAGCACTCTCTTTTGGAGTCTATTTCTTTTTTATCACAATGCTCACTAAGGAGATAGGTTGGCCTGCAGCAACTGTCTTTGTCGGATTGCCGATCTCGCTATGCTTGTTTGTATACATGAGATATAAGAAAGTAGGAGTGGCAATCAGGAAGAAGGATGTTCCACTTCTACTCACTGCAGGCCTGCTCGGGCTTGGAGGTACAGTCTTTTACAATCTTGGGGTGACATACAATTATGCGGCTGTTGTTGCGCCTATCAGCAGCGCTTCTCCGCTTGTGACAATGCTTATCGCATTCCTGATATTTGGAGATAGCCTGAGAAGGAACCAGAAAGCAGGAATAGTGATAGTTGTTGTCGGGCTTGTGCTTCTCTCAGTCTAAGTATTAGTAAGATCTTGCGAAATTGGCCATTGCTTTCGCCTTTCTCTTGCAATATATGCACTTCTCTCCCTTTTCTCCCTGATCAAACGGCATATTTGTTATCTTAGCTCCTGTCTCTTCCTTGATCTTATTCTCGCAGTTGATATCACCACACCATGGGGAGTGTATTATACCCTTGCTGCTTTCGAGAATCTTCTTCATCTCTTCATAATCTGTAGCTGTATGTATGCTTGCATTCATCATCTCTTCGGCCTTCTTATAAAGGTCCTGCTGGATTGAATCAAGAATCTCTGCAACCTTTGCAGCCAGATCTGAGAGAGCTACCTCTGCCTTCTCCCCAGTATCTCTCCTCACTAGGACTGCAGTATTCTTCTCGGCTTCCCTGGACCCAACCTCTATCCTTAGAGGCACTCCCTTCAGTTCCCACTCATTGAATTTGTATCCTGGAGAATATCCTTCCCTGTAGTCAATCCTTGCTCTCTGCCTGTCTAGAACCCCCAAGGCATTCTCGCATGCTTCCTTAACCTTTGCAAAGTTATCCTTCTTTGTAATTGGTACTATTATTACCTGTATTCTTGCCACTCTTGGAGGTATTATCAATCCCTTGTCGTCACCATGAATTGCTACCATGACTCCAAGCATTCTAGTAGTTATGGCATATGTGTTCTGCCATGCATACTCTATTTTGCCATCCTTATCCAGGAATTTTATATCGAATGCTTTCGCAAAGTTCTGACCATCGGAGTGAAAGTCTGGTCCTTGTATCGCCCATCCGTCAGGCAGTATGTGCTCTATGCTGTAGCTGTTGACTCCGCCTGCGAACTTCTCCTTGTCAGTTTTCTGGCCGGGTATTCCGGGAAGCGCTAGGTGATCCTTCAGTGTTTTCAGATAAAGATTTAGTATGAAATCCCTTTCTTTATCTGCTTCCTCACTTGTTGCATATGCTGTATGACCCTCATTCCATAGGAATTCCCTGCTCCTTATGAAAGGAGTCGGATGCTTGAATTCCCATCTCACGACATTATTCCATTGATTGTATCTTAACGGAAGATCCCTCCAGGATCTTATCCATTTGGAATAGCTTGGATACATTATTGTTTCTGAGGTAGGTCTTACTGCCAACCTCTCAGAAAGTTTCGAATTTCCTGCTTCTGTGACCCATGCAACTTCTGGGCTAAACCCCTCAACATGCTCCTTCTCTTTGTTTAGGAATCTCTCGGGTATGAATATTGGAAAGTAGACGTCCTCGACACCATCCTTCTTCAGCTCTGCATCAACCACATTGGTTATTGATTGCCAGACGAAATATGCATCAGGCTTTAGGATTATTATTCCGGAAACATCGCTGTAGTCTGCGAAGCCAGACTTTATTATTGCCTGTGTGTACCACTCTGAGAAGTTTTCTGACTTTTTTACAGTTATTCCCTTTTCATCCTCCTTTTTCACATCTTCCAGATTATCACCAATATAACCTTAATTAAGATCTGTAGTCCATCCTTCCTTATTGAGAAAGAACTATTGTCCTGCATGTATGTTGTTGACTTGTATCTTTCCCTCGAGCTAAATTCTGGGGATCCTGCCTTCTTGATTCCTTCCTTTATTCTCCTGAAGAGGTGATATGCTTTCAAGAGCATGTATTCTATCTCGCATCTTGCCTGCGAATAAAGTTTCGGGTATTTATTGTCTTCTTGAATTATCTCTTTCACGAACCTATTGAACTGAGCCATTGAGATGTTTGTCTTTCTGTTTTGGTAGGATGCGATTGCCTTCCCAAGAATCTTGTTGTAGAACTGTTGTGCAAGGATTAGCCTTTCATCTATCTCTTCCTGCTTTTTAGCATCAGGATAGATTGTGAATTTGTAGGCTCTTGTCAATTCCATTATTTTGCCTTTTTTATCTTGATGTAATCCCCTTCTTTTATTCCTGCACCATTAAGTATAGTTACCATAAGCTGATTCGTGTATTTTTTCTTCCATGCTTTTCTTATCAGTTGCATACTACTAGATAGTATCGTAGATTTATATATTTTGCAGTTCGCTCTCATCCCACAGCCGAAGCATGTGAGATTTCCCGCTCATTTTGTTAATCTACAGATGTAGAGAAGCTACCATGGAACTTCCTTGAGTTTTGCTTTGTGCGCCATCTTGTTTGTGCTCCTGTGCAGGAGCCCGGTCAGTATGAAAAGGAATATTATACCATATACACTTGGAAGATGATCAAGAGGGATTGCGAGGAGTATCGCAAAGATCAGGAAGAGATACTGATCAAAGAATGCAAACCCTGTGCCTTCCTTCCTGTTCAGCCTTCGTTTGATGAAACTTCCAAGGAGGTCGCCTACATGTGTTCCTATACTGGTAACTATTCCTATTAGAAGCATGTAGCTCAATGCAAAGGAAAGGAGGAACGCGATTATGAACCCGGAAGCGATTCCAGTAATCAAGCCCCGTAGCGTCTTGTGCTTTCCAAAGATCGGTTTGCCCAGGAATTTCCTGTTCATGTCAAGAGGCATCCCTCCACCAAATATGACTGGAGCGCCGTTTGCTACATACGCGGGAAGAATATAGATAATAGGATATATTATTATAGAGTAGATCAGATTCCAAAGGTCGACCATCAGATCACTCATTGAACAACTTACCCTCTGCGAACCTCTCGGATCCACCTCCCTTGAATTTTTTCTTTCCTGCTCTTTTTCTTGCAAGCTCTATCGCGCTCTCACCAGATTCAGAGCCGGCTGCGGCTATTATGTTACCTTCCCTGTTTATCAAGAGCAGCGCAGATCTCTTGTCCATTCTTATCGCGGTATCTGCAACCTTTCTCATTATCTCAGGACTTTGATCCAGATCAAGTTCAACCACACCTTTCTTCCCGATAGCATTCTTTGCTATCTCAGTTGCCACAATCTCCTTATAGTTGGAGAGCTCCTTCAGTAATGACCTATTTTCTACCAATACTGAGCTGATCTTGTCATGAATGCCAAAGCGCTCAGAGTTCAGCAAAATGGAAGACCTTGATAGTTCATTATCTTCTTGCTCAAAATATTCTAAGGCAGCCGGGCCTGCGACAAACTCTATCCTGTCTATGCCGTCATGAAGCCTATATGTATTTATGATCTTTACGATCCCAAGTAGAGAGGCTCTGTCTATTGCATGAAGACCGCCGCATGCTTCGGCATCTATCAGCTCATTCCTGCTCGAGGTTATCGTTATTATCCTCATTTTCTTTGATGCTACGCCATGTCCCTGATATATTGAAAATCCGTACTTTTTCTCTGCCTCTCCGCGGTCCATCTCGTTGAACCTGACCTTTATGCCCTCGTAAAGCCACTCGTTGACCATTCTTTCTATCGCTGTCACCTCATCCTTGCTGAGAGGATTGTAATGTGCAACGTCTATGTGAGCCTTGTCAGGATCCTTCCTGGCGCCTTCCTGCCATGCGTGCTTGCCGAGAACGATTCTTGCAGCTGCGCTTATCAGATGTGTTGCAGTATGATGCGCTATTAGTTTCTCTCTCCTATTGACATTTACTGCAGCTATGGCCTTGGCTCCTTTGGCAAATTCTTTTATATTTACGACATCTGCCTCCATTTCGTGTATTATTACATCGCCGATCTTCTGCACATCAACAACATTCAGGCCGTTGATTGTTCCGATATCACTCGCCTGACCCCCGCCTTCAGGATAGAAAGGTGTCCTGTCAAGCACGACATTCTTACCTTCAGAAAACAATATTTTTGCTTCGGTTTCGTTCTCGAAGTTGTAATATAATTGCTCGGTCTTAGGAAGATCTTTGCCGATCTGGAGCTTTGGCTTCTTCTTCTCCTGCTTGTTCATCTCTCCTTTTATTATGCCTTCATATAGAGTATCTGGGAGCTCTATCTTTTTGCCCATCTCGGAAGCTATTGAAGATATGAATTCAGGGGTTATGCCATTGCTTTCATACATGGTCCTAAGCTCATTCTTATCAACAGTGCTCCTCTTTGATAGTATTGATTCAACAGTCTTTCTCGCATTCTCCTTGCTCTTTGCGTACCTTTCTTTCTCGACCCCCAGAATCTCTTCAAACTTGAGTGTCTCCAGGCTTGAAGATAATTCAGGATAGAGCGGCTTCAATTCTTCAGCCTGCATCTGCATGACTTCCAGTAGGTCTACACCCAATTCATAGCGCTCAATGAAGTCAAATGCTCTCCTCAGTATTATCCTGAGGTTATAACCTCCTCCCACATTTGATGGCAGTGCTCCATCAGCTATTGAGAAGAGAAGTGTCCTTGAATGATCAAGAAGTGCGTAGAATGCCTGCATTGGCTTTATCTTCTTCTCATAATCAGATCTCGATGCACCTATCTTCTTAAGTATCTCATTCTCCTTGCTCTTTAGCCCCTCTGCGCCATCTACATCAAGCTCGCCTGCGAACTCTGCGAACTTTCCAAATAGTGCTGTATCACGCTCTATGCTGATCCTGCTCTTGAGCTTATCTATCACGGAATGGAATACCGACTCGTATGCGTTGTCAAAACCCGTCTGGAACCAGAGCAACCGCTCAAAACCCCATCCGACATCGACAACCTTGCTCTTGAGCTCCTGGACCTTGTCTCCTTGAAGCTCGAATTGTGTAAATACTGAATTTGAGAGTTCGGACCCCTTGGAGAAACTCTCTAGGCTTGGACCAAATCCGGAGAAATCAGGCATCGCCCAGACGTCTTCATTGTAAGTAATCTCTTCTTTAGGTATCTTCAGCAAGCTGGTAAGCAACCCGAAATTAAGCTCTATTGTCTTGTCTTTCCAGTATCCAGAATGTGGCCAATCGAAAGCGTGTTGGCCAGCCATCATAAATCCGGTGAAATGCCTTCCAGTTACCCCTACATTATCTATATCGCTGAATCTAAGGCATATCTGCGGTACTATTAAGGGATTCTCCCCATACTCGAAGCTCATGGAGCCATTCTCAAGGCGCTGGAAGTCTTGTATGCTTGCTATAGTAAAATAGAGATCCTGTCTCCATCTGCTCACCACAGGGTACCTGCCCACTTCAGCATGGCCCTCTTTCTTGAAGAACTCTGCAAATTTCTTCCAGAATTCCGCATATTTTACTGGAGAAGGCGTTTTCTTGAAGAAGGTGTATTCGGTATGTGAGGAGTCATCGCAAGTTTCCCGTTCAGGTATGCTCCAGAAATACCTGCCACATATCTTGCACTTTCTTCTTGAAAATCCTTCTTCCTCGAATAATTTTACCTCGTATAACTCCGAGGATTTGGAAGAAAATGTTTCCATTAAGCTTTTTTTGCTAAGATTAGAAGAATCTATGTTCATTGAGCCACCGTGGCATTCCACCATGTCTTGCACTCTTTTCCGTAAAACCTGCACATCCTGCACTTCCATCTCTCGCTCATGGAAACTGGAAGTGCTTCCCTGTCGCCATTCCAGTAACCCATAGCATTCTTGATATATGAATCCATTGTCTTCATGTCGTACGGAACCTTCATGTTATAAAATTCAGAGAGAGTAGTTTTATCAATGTAACGGATCTCCATCTCACTGCTGAGTTCTGGCAGTGTGCGCATCTCATTGAACATCCTCTGATATATTGAAGGAATGCTTAAAAGCTCGTCCACTATGCCTATTTCACGTAAGCCCAAGGAAAACGTGTCCGAGAGCGCCATTGTATCCAACTTGTATGAAGTAGAGAAGTTATCATAAGAATATCTTCCGTCCTTGATATCTTCGAGGAATTTCCTGTAAAGCATGATCTGTACGATATGGGGACGTGATATCGCCTCGTTTATGCTGCTGCTCTTGTTCGTGCTCTTGTCCTCAATTATTGCAACCTTTCCATCAACAATGCTGAGCTGGTCTATCTTTCCAGATAATTTGTATCCATTGATGGATCCGTATATCATTACTTCCCTGCATTTCCCCTTTTCCTTTAGGCTCTTTATACTTGTGCAGTTCTCATATGCTACCTTGTACATCCAGTCTGAATAATTAGATGGTTCGACAGTCAATGGAACGTAGATGCTCTTCTGCATCTTCTCGTGTATTTGCGTGCCACGTTCCATTGCGGCGGTTGGTCTCTGTTTTGCAGTGTGGTAAAGCTCCATCTGCTTTTCACACCAGAATTGGAGGGATATATCTTTTATGGCTATGCTCTTTCTACCTAGCCTTTCCAGCGCCGAACGCCTGAAGCCATCCATCTAAACCAACCAAATCTTTTATCAGACCGCCTATCTATCTTCATAGCAAAAGCTCAGCGATCACCTGTCTCATCATATATCTTTTTATTTATTAAACAAGATTAATAACCTTATGCTTACCTCTGATTATGACCTTTTTGTATTCGATTGGGACGGAACCCTAAGCAGGTCTACACGTATAGTCATGCTATCGAGATTCTTAATGAAAAGATACAGGATAGGCAATATCGAGAAGAGGATCAAAGAGTATCAGATAGATGCCATGGAGAAGGTCAAAGCTATGGAGAACGAAAGTAAGTTTTATTCTGCGCTTTATGACATTTACTCAACAATTACAATGCCCAGGATAAAAGAAGGAACAATGGATGTATTGCAGATTTTAAGAAAGAAAAAGAAAAAGATTGCAGTATTTAGCGATTCCAACAGCTACAGGCTTTCCCAGGAAACCGGAAGATATGGTATAGCAAGATACACAGATATAATATTGAGTTCGCAGAGTATAGGGCACCATAAACCAAGTCCCCTTGGCTTAAACATGATAAGGGAGAGGCTCGGTGTGCCGAAGGAAAGATGCATTTATATTGGAGATATGGCTGCGGATATATACACAGCAAGATTTGCAGGATACAAATCATGCGTACTTGCCGACGGCGCAGATTCCTACTCACTGCTAAAGAGCTTCAAGCCAGATTATATATTTAAGGATATTAATCTCTTCCTTGAAGCGTTGAAATCGAAAAGAAAGAAGAGATAGAAGATCATCTCTCATCCTTCTTTGGCTTAGCAGGCTGTTGGTCAGGCTTGGATGCCTTCTTAGCCATTTCCTGCAATCCAGCCAATCCGAACGGAGTAGGTATGCTGAAGCCGCCGCTCTCGGTAGGTATGAAAACTATCAGGTTCTTTCCATTAAGGCTTATTTCATACATCATATTGAGAGACCTAAGCTGCATTGCGAAAAGATCGGTTTTATACTTGTTTGAGGCTTCGAGCATCTTGTCTGCTGCCAATGACTCGCTCTCTGCAAGAGTTACTCTTGCCATCTTCTCCCTCTCCGAAGTTGCAACCCTTGCCATCGCATTCTGAAGATCGTCTGGTATGGTGACATCCCTGATCTCCACAGATATCGCTTCTATGCCCCAGTTCTCAACCCTATCCTCTATCAGATTTTTGATATCTTCTCCTATCACATCCCTTCCTGCAAGCATATTTGATAGATTGCTCTTTCCTATTATATCACGCATTGCTGTCTGTGCTGCAAGCTGCACTGAGTCATAGTAAGATTGCACATTGAGGATTGAATGCTCCGGATTGACGACTTTCCAGAATAGTATTGCATCTACATCGACAGGCACGTTGTCCATGGTTAAAGTCTTCTCGGCCCTGAAGGTTGTGCTTATAACCCTGAGATCAACAGTCACAGGGGTTGATTCTATGAATGGTATTATTGAATATATTCCCGGGCCTATTATTCCGCGGAATTGGCCGAACCTGAGCACTGCCATTCTGTTCCACTCGTTGATTATTCTTATCGACATCGCAAGCATGAAGAAAAATACTATTATGCCAACAATCAATCCTACACTAATGCTGGAAGCGAGGGCTGCACCTACTGCAGTGAATATTGCAGTTATTATGAGTATTACTGCTATCGCACCGCCTGTGCTGGAATAAGTGGTTGCCTTTGTAGATTGTGAGTCCATTGTAAAACCAGTATCTATTGTATATTACAATTTAAAGAACTATTTATATATGGAAAACAGGATGAGCAAAAATGCATAGTTTTATAAATAATTAATATGATATACTACCAAGTAGTAAAAGCGGAAAACGCTGATCCTACAGAGGAAATCACATGAGCAATGGATTCGGAGATAGGAATGATAGGGACAGGCGCAGGGGAGAGAGAGGCGAGAGAAGCCAGATTAAACCAAATTATTTCCTCCCAAAGCCGGTCAAGGTTGGGGATGAGATTGATCTTACTATAGAGGCTACAGCGTCTAGAGGAGACGGAATAGCAAAGAAGGATGGATTTGTCATCTTCATAAAAGATGCGAAGAAGGGAGACAGAGTCAGGGTTAAGATAACTGACGTTAGGACCAGATTCGCAATAGGAGAAGTAAAAGGAGAGGCTTCTTCTGCAGAACCTGAAGAAGGAGTAGCCGAGGAGGGCGTACCTGAGGAAGTAGAGTCTGAAGAATCGGAAGAAGAGTAAGAGTCTGAAAATGGCTTTCTCTTTCTTTTTTTATTTTTAATGTGACATCCTCCCACCCGTGAGCGGCGTGGGCTTCCTCTGCGTCATGCAATCACTGCATCCCGCAAAGGACGTGTTTTATCGGTTCTCAGTTCTTCGAGTACTGCCTCCTGTCGAGGTCTTGCATCCTCTCCCTGAGCGTGACTTCCCCTCTGTCCGAAGGTAGCTC
>JAJZJV010000021.1 GCA_021809925.1 Microcaldota archaeon
CGTGCCTGTATTTAGGGCACCACTCCAAATGGTGTTGATTGAATCCAACACCGTGGTTTATATGTATATTCGTTCTACTAGACATGTTATCTTGTCTCCAGCAGAATTGCCGGCGCGAATTTTTGCGCTGGCACTGCCGTTGATGGAATAACGATAAGAAAACGTTTATTTCTGCGTTGGAGGGTTCAATTCATCTCCGTCCTGAAGGGCGGTCAGGTTTCTTGACCCCTCCAAATCACCCACTACGCTAAAACGAGTTCAGAAAATCTTTTAATGGTGTTATCTTCTAGCCAATTCTTTGGCTGCAGATAAGATCATGCTCTCAGTTTCGTTCCAGCCTATGCATGGATCAGTTATGGATACACCATATTTGAGATCCTCTTTTCGTGTTATCCTGCTTTCGAATTTTTGGCTACCTTCTTCCAAAAAGGATTCAAGCATTACTCCGGTGATTCCTTCATTACCCTTCATAATCTGGTTAATAAGATCCCAAAATGCCACGGATTGTAGTTTGTGATCTTTTTTATGTTCACTATTCATCGCGTTTCCATGCGCGCAATCGACAACTAATGACTGTTGTAGGCCTCTTTGTGCAAGTGCCAGTAATACACTCCTCACACTCTCTTCATCATAATTTGATTGATTCTCGCTCCCTCTCAGTACAAGGTGTGTATCACTGTTTCCTTTAGTAGTAACAGTAGCTTCTACACCATCCCAATTTATCCCGTCAAACTCGTGGCTGCCTGCAGCAGTTATTATAGCATCGATTGCTGCTTTTACATTACCATTAGTATTATTCTTGAATCCTACAGCCATACTCAATCCAGAAGCCATATGGCGATGTGGTGGCGATTCAACGGTCCTTGCTCCTATTGCAGACCATGAGATAGTATCTCCTATCCTCTGAGGAGTACCTAATTGTACAAATTCAGTACCTGTTATTATTCCTTTGTTGGCAAGACCAACCAATAAGCTGCGCATTGTTATGAGGCCTTCGTTCGGATTAATGATGCCATCAAGTGAGGGCTCATTTATAAGTCCTTTCCATCCCACACTAGTCCTTGGCTTCTCCCCGTAAACACGCATTACCACTAGAAAAACACCAGCGACCCTCTCACTTAGTTCTTTCAGTCGTTCAGCATATTCCATAGCTGCGTTAACATCATGAATAGAGCACGGACCAACTATTAGCAGTTTCCTTCTATCCTCCCTTCTTAATATCTTTTTGACATCTTCTCTTCCTTGCAAAACTGCCTCTTTTCCCTTTTTGGAAAGAGGCAAGAGTTCATCCACAAGCTTTCTGGGGGTTAGAAGTTCCCTGTATCCTGTAACATTAGTATCTCTCAGTTGTTTTTGAATCATAGGATAACCTTATGTTTATTCCCTACAATGGTTCTGTTTGATTACTATATATTACTGAGTGTATAAAATTCAATTTTTATATAAGAAGTCTTTTAAATATTGAATATTATACAATAATTATGAAAAATATAAAGGAGGATCTTGTAGGGCTGATGAAATCTGGCTACTGTACTCCGAGGATAATTAAGATAGCAAAGAAGCTGAAGGCACCTTCCGCAACTATACATTACAATCTAAAGCAGATGGAGAAAGAGGGCATAATCAAAGCGTACAAAGCTGTTTTTGACTATAAAAAGATTAATGAGGGTTTTTGCAGCTACATCCTTGTAAATCTTTCACATGATGAATATACAGAACCCGGAAAGGTTGCAAAGGAGTTCTCTGCATTCCCGGAAGTGGAAAGTGTTGATATAATAACAGGAGAGTGGGAGATCCTTATGAAAGTGAGGACCGCAGACATAGACTCACTTTACATATTCGTAAAGGCAGTACTCTCAAGAAAAGGGATTGAGAAGACGACAACACTTAATTCCCTTAAGCAGATCAAGAGCGAGTTTGTCGAACTCTGATCCTACTTGATAGTATTGATTTGGTTATATACGCCTTGCAGATTTGGCTTGGCGTTCTATCGCTTCAGCAAAAGCAGTTGCTGCAGCTGCACGTTCTGGGTATCCTCCCTCGTATATTGAAGCAGCATATCTTAAAGCATTTGCAGCTATTGTTGGATTATCTTCCCCTCTGCTGCCTGCAAAGCGGAGGAGCCCAGTAAAGAGACCGAATTTCGCAGGGTCATTACTAATAGCTGCAGTAATATTGGTTGCTAAGCGTCTCGCATATTCCTCAGAACGGACAATCTTGACCATTATAATCCTCTAATTAGTTTGGGCTCGTCGATATATAAATCATTTTCTCAGAAGCGCAGAGCAGGTACTCTCTGCATATATTGCAACCCCAAGAATTTCACTTGCAATTCTGGACTGTTCTTCTTTGTTTCTAATTCCAATAGCTGATGTGTATATACGCTTGATGCTTTCTGAAGCATGTGAAAGTTCCTGCGGATCTGAAGCTGTACTGTTTTTAATCAGGTCTGACCCAGATAAAATCATACAAACATATCTAAGGTCTCGTGAGATCTCGAGAAGGTGCCAGGGAAGCTTATTCGAAGAATCTAAAGAGAGATTAGAATTGGGGCGGTGCCCACATAGACCATCAATTGATGATTTGAGCTCTGGGATAAATACCCCACAGATAAGTGCAGATGCATTTGAATCTCTAACAGCTATCATCTGCGCGGTATTCTTTATTCCCTGTCTTAAGGTTGGCATACTTCTGCACATCAAAATTGTTTTTTCAGGCTACCTGCGTGTTAGATGGCGGCGGAAAAGAGGACACAGTTACTGATGTTGCTCCGTTGCTGGTGTTGAGTGTCATTACAGTTACCTGCACCTTTATTCCGTCAGGAAGCGATATTACCGTGCTGTTCGGGTTTCCTTGAGCCACATTTACAATATTTCCGGCTGCAATCAAAGTTCCATTCTTTACTTGGGTCCATTCGAATCCTGCCTGAGGTTTTCCATTAATCTCTCTCGCGCCGCGATAAATAACATTATTCACTACACCATTTTGGTCAGCATGTGAGAATATTGTTCCTCCTGGAGTGACTATCATTGTCTTGCTCTGGTACTGGTTTGTTGGTGTTGTAGCTTGAGAGGATGTTGCATTTGAAGCAGATTGTGCATCTGTTACTCTGCCTGTAGTCTGGACAGTAGTGCTGCTCCCTGTAGTTGCAGATGTTTGGATAGCTCTTGCTGTAGCTGGGGCTGTTGTTGCTGTGGCAGAAGTAGGCGAACTTGCAGTATCTGCGCGTTCCTGTGCTGCCATAGCATTATATACATTGTAAAGAGATATATTTCCTGCGCTCTTTGCTGCTGATGCAGATGAAGCAGATTGGCTAGCCTCTTGCCTTTCCTGTTTAGGGCTAGTTGTGGTCTCGCTTCCTTCTGCCTGTGCAAGATTCTTTCCAACTACACCAGCATCGTTTATCTGTGTCTTCTGTATTTGAACCTGCGTGTTTTCCGCACTATATGCACGCTCCGCTTTATATCCACCATAAGCTCCTCCAACGAGTATTCCTATAGCAAGTAATGCACCCCCTAGTGCAGAGAGAGGGTTCCAATTATGATGATGTACTACTGTTGTAGTCTGGGGAGGTTGAGCCTGAGTTTGCTGGGGCTGAGTCTGAGTCTGCGCAGGCACTACTGCAGACCTCGCCCTTGGAAGAGGAGTTGCAACTGCTGCTGAAGAACTATTATTAACATTTAGGTTTGAGGAATTAAGCAATGCGGTAATCTTCTTGCTTGTTATATACTCTTCCATGCTGTCTGCAATATTCGAGAATGAAAGACCGTGGCTCACGCATATTTTTGAGATTATATTTCCTAAATTTTGCCTGCCTGTTGCTATATTCCCACTCTGATACTTATCTCTTTCAAAATTAAGATCATTTACAATTTCTTTAGGAAGCACATCAACATTCTGAGTAGTATAACCAAGCCTAGCTGCCTCGCTAATCACACTTCTATTAATAGAATCAACTCTCTGAAGCAATGCGTTCTCTCCCAATATATTCGCGTTCATGACGAGTGCCTTCCATATCTCTCCACTCTCAACAAGTTGCTGTCCAGTCATAGTCTGGCTCGTAAGCGAACGCTCATACGAAGTAAACGATGCGTTCAGCTTTGCAACCAATGTCTCTCTTACCTTTGCTTCTGGCCTTGGATTCACAACGGTTACTGTTGGTGTAGCTACCATAGATTCTACCTTGTATATCAATGTAAACATTAAGATCATATTTAAAGATTAGCTACATATGACAGATACATTTTTAAGTATATATGTGGATAAAGCCAAAAGCTGACAGATTATCAATTGATTGTTATTTCTGCCCCATGTTCAGATTTTTTATGTTTACTTCCAGAGTGCCGTTCTGGTATCAAGATCTCCCACCCATTTTGTTAAGGAACTAGGCAGATGTAACTTTCTGCAATTTGACTTTATCCTTATCAACTCTCGGAAGATCTGGCTCGGCTTTCGATGAATCTTATTCGTCAGATATGCCTATACGAATTGGATGTTATTTCCATGCTCCGTCTTGGAAGTTTATAGATACATTTCATGCCAACATTAATATCCTAGTCAAAGAATGGCTTTGAAGGATTCCTATTTTTTCTCTATTCTCTTTTTCTTAATAGCATCACAATAATGAATAATGATGTATGTTGGAGAGTTGAAGAAAGATATGAAAAAGATTCTGGAAGCAATTCGGCATAAGAAGAATATCATGCTGCTTCTTTCTTCGCTGATGAATTTCTTAAGAGATGCGAGTTTAATATTAGCTCCAATTCCCGAGGTTTAATCTCAAGATCTGACGCCGGGATTGCAACTTCCCCTATCTCTACCGAAGTCGGCCTGCAGGCAAACCAGTCTAGTATGCCATTAATGTGGATGTATTCAAGGGCTTCTAGAACCTCAGACTCAGTAAGCTTAGTATAAACTCCAATTTTCTCTCCCCAAACTGTAGTCAATCCAGATAAGAACGATCGGTTCTCTTTCTTCCATGCAGATTTTGGGATGTTCCACAGTTCCAAGCATTTGATTGCTATCCTGAGCATTCTTTGTGCCTGGTATTCTCTCCGACAATCCACATCCGTATCCTCATTATTATTCAAAGGATTCGTTAGTCGCATCGTAGGGAACTTTAATGTCTCTATTCTTCTTAGATCAGCAAGCCCACTTCCCTTAACTTTTTCCTTTCCATTTTTAGGCTTAGCTCGCTCAACCACTTTTCCCATAGGAACACATTTAGATTATAAATTTAAATCGGAATCATATTTAAAGGTTTTCAGTATGATACTGTTGTGTTTTTAAATAATAATTGGAAAACAGAGCATAGTGTATTGTATGGTAAATATACTTAACAAATTGCTAGATCTGGATAGGGAGACTGCAGTGATAGAAGATGGAAATGATATTCTGACAATAAGCGAGAGCAATACTGAGAAAGTGTTCAAGTTCAATGACATAGTGTATTCTCGAATAAACAAGGATTCTGTTTATACTGGGCAGTATTGGGATTACTTCATGCCAATAGCATCGCTTTACAGCAAGCCGCGCATATTGATGATAGGTCTAGGGGGAGGAACTGTAGCATTCCAGCTTGATGCAATCTTTGGCGATAAAATAAGGATGGACATAGTCGAAATAAATGAAAAGATGGTATCTATAGCAGAGAGAATCCTTCCAAAGAAATTGAGATCAAATCTTTTTATAGGAGATGGGGCATCATTCGTTTCGATGACTGAAAAGAGATATGATATAATTCTGCTAGACGCATACGATTCGATGAGGATCCCACAGCAATTTCTTGGAGAAGATTTCATAAAGGATTCCTTCCATAAACTGTCAAAGAACGGGATATTTGCTGTCAATTACGCACTCAACTTCAACGGAATGGAGAACCTGAATAAGTATATACGCAGGTTATCAAAATTCTTCAAAGTATACAGAATTGACACGTCGTCCCCTCCAGGAAATATAATATTATTAAATTCAAAGTTGATGGAAAGAAAGGATATTCTGCTGCGGATAAAGAAGCATTTCCCACAGACAAAGGACAATGTACGCATGCTCGAGTATTACTCAAAGATGGCACGTTGTGGAAAAATACCATATGTGGAATAGGTAATTATTTATGCCAAATCTTCTGCGCAATGAAAAAAGCCCATATCTGAAGGAACATGCAAATGATCCAGTCGAGTGGTATGCATGGTCAGATGATGCATTCTCTAAGGCTGAGAAAGAGAATAAGTTAATCTTCTTATCAATAGGCTATTCTGCCTGCCATTGGTGCCATGTCATGCACGAAGAGTCATTTATGGATGAAGAGATATCATCGCTAATGAATAAGGCTTTTGTCAGCATTAAAGTAGATAGGGAGGAAAGGCCAGACATAGACAAGATGTATTTAAATATCATCCAATCAATGGCTGGGATAAGTGGATGGCCTCTAAATATAATATTAACGCCACATAGGAAGCCATTTTTTGCCTCTACATACATACCAAAGGAAAGTGAGAATGGCGTCATAGGCATGCGCGATCTGATACAAAAGGTAAGCGAGATGTGGAAAGCAGACCCTGTAAGAATAGAGCGCATGGGCAGTGAGATAATAAATTATATACGTAGTGGTAGCGTGCCTTCAGAAAAAAAGAAATTTGATGAGAATGTCCTTGATGATTCTTACAAAAGGCTTCTGAGCATATATGACGCTACAAATGGTGGCTTTGGCATATCGCCAAAGTTTCCAATGCCTCTTTATCTAAGATTCCTGTTGAGATATTCGTATCTGAGAAAGGAAAAGCTGGCTCAGGAGATGGTTGAAAAGACCCTTTATTATATGCGTGATGGAGGCGTATACGATCACATAGGGTATGGAATACACAGGTATTCGACAGATAGGGTGTGGTTCATGCCACACTTTGAAAAGATGCTTTATGACCAAGCCTTAGTCTCCCAAGCATATATGGACGCATATCTCTTATCTAAAAAGGAGGAATACGCAAAGACATCTAAGGAGATGCTAGAGTTCATGATACATGATATGCGTGACGTGGGGGGCGCATTTTACACATCCATAGATGCTGACAGTGAAGGAGTTGAGGGATTGTTCTATCTCTGGAAGAGCAACCAGATAAAGAAAGTGCTAAACAATGAGGAGATGGTGATATTTTCCACAGTGTTTGGAATTGAGGATGGTGGAAATTTCGGAAATGAGCTGAATATTTTATATAAAAGATATGATACCGAGCACGCAGTGAGAAAGCTTGGCAAGCCTGCAGGAGAGATTGAGATGAAGCTGGACAACACCAGGAGAAAGCTTTATGAGGCACGTGAGAGCAGGATTCATCCTAAAATAGATGATAAGATATTATCAGACAGCAATGGCCTTGCAATATCTGCTTTGGCAAGGGCTGGCAGAATCTTTGGGTCTGAAACATACCTAGAGAAAAGTATGAAGACGGCGGATTTTGTCCTCAGGATGATGGTCAAGGAGGGTGAACTCTTCCATGCATTCGAGCATGGTGAGACAAAAATTAAAGGATTTCTTGATGATTACGCATTCATGACCGAAGGCCTGATAGAGCTTTATCAAGGCTGCTTCGAAGATCGATATCTTAAAGGGGCAATTACATTGGCTGAGAAGATGTTGAAGCTTTTTTGGGACCAGAAAGATGGAGCATTCTTTTTCTCCAGAGATGATGGAGATGGAGTCATGTGTGATAAGGATGCCATAGATAGCGTTATCCCATCAGGAAACTCGGCTGCAATATCCTCTCTTCTCAAGCTTTATAGTATGACAGGAAGGAAAGAGTTCAAGGAGAAAGCTCTTCAGGCTATAGAATATCTGTCCGGATCGATAGTCGAGAACCCCCTTGCGCATATCTACTTGCTGAGCAACATGGGCCAGTTGTTTGGATATGCCAAGGAACTCGTTATCGTATCAAAAAGCAAATCTGAATCAGCACAGGCCCTTAGAAAGATAAACACGGTATTCTCTCCAGGTATGCTTATTCTGCTTAAAAGCGATGAACTCGCATCTGTGGCTCCGTTCGTTGCTGATATGAATATGATTAATGGAAAAACGACCTTTTATCTCTGTTCTGAAAGGAGCTGCAAAGAGCCAACAAACGATATAGACACAGTCATCAATGCGTTGAACAGATCAAATGTTGATTCTTATTAGATAAACATTTATTTTATGCTCATTGATTAGCATCTCCACAAAACGCTCAGAGATATCATCTCTATTGAGCTTGCTGAGAATCAAAGCCCCATCATATTTCTTTGCAATGTTGCCTATGACATCTGGTTCCCCATAACTCAGCAATATTGGGTAAACATCATCCATTCTGATATCTTCTATCTTGAACCCCAATCCGAGCCTTGATGACAATATTGTACGCTCCTTATCATTAAAGTCAAAAGAAAATGCTCTCCTGCTCTTCCTGGCGGAGATGACCCCTTCTTCCATCTTTTGCAAGTCGCTTTCCATATCATGTCCTCTTTCTAAGTCGCAATATTATAAGGAATGCCATAAATGAGGCAAGAGCCGCATATGTGTATGCATAGAAATTGCCAAAATAAAATAATAGGAATCCCATTATTATATTTCCTGAAAACAATCCAATGCTTCTACCCATGGAAAGATCACCCATTCCCCTTCCCTCGCTGTTCTTTGTAACAATCTTTGATATTATTGTGGGTTCGAAAGTCTCTATGGCACCAACAGCTACCCCAAGGATCGCTGCCATCAGGTATAGTGCGGCAATTCCTTCTCCGACAAAATATGCAAATCCGAAGCTTGCCAAAGAGGCAAGGAGATATCCTGCAAATGCAAGCCCGTTAATCTCGCTCATTCTGCTTCTTCCAAGAAAATAACCGGAGAAAGATGATGCGCCAAGAAAGACAAGATAGGAAACTATTCCGAGATAACTTACTCCAGATGCTTCTGCAATTGTGTATATTGGAAATCCGAATGAATACGAGCTAAACCCAAAAAGGGTTGCAGCTGCAAGTATGCTGTAAAATGATCCTTTGTTTCCTAAAGAGTATGTGTTGACTTTAGGTCTTTTCTTTGAGTATGCCTTTTTTGCTGCGGTGTTGATCTTTGCATCAACGCCGTTCTTTTTAACAAAGAATAACAGCAAGGTAGATATAAAGAGAGGAATTATGGCTATTAAGAAGATGGATCCAAGCCCTTCTCTTGCATTAGATCTGAATATGAATACGAATAAAAAAACGGAATATGCTACCGCTATCATTCCTCCGCCAAGGTCAAGTGCATGGAGAATGCCGAAAGCTTCCTTGCGTTCTTCGATTGAGGTATTGTCTACCACCATTGCCCTTCTTGCAGGGCTCCTAAAATTACGCGACCACCAGCCCCCAACAAAAAGAGATACTGCCTGAATTGCTGAATTCGCAAGGCCGGTAAACCCCAAAAGTGGTATCAGGGCATTTCCAAGTATCGCCATCCGCTTATGCCCATACTTGTCAGCAGCCCTTCCCCCTATGTATGAGAAAATTGCTCCGCCACCGTAGCTTAAGGCTTCGACTATTCCATAGATATATATTGGAAGGCCAAGACCAAAGACCAGAAAGATTGGATAGCCTGCTACAACTGCCTGGTACCCTAGGTCAGCAAAGAATGCAGATAATGCTATCAACAATACTTCTTTCTTCCTTTTGATCATATTAACATACGAATACTTCGTTTTAGGCTAAAAGTATAAAATACCTTTCAGGTAGACTTGAACTGTTGGCAAGAGTATTCAGTTTGGGCGGCATTGAAAAACAGCATATCTTGCATTCACATTCCTGTGCGCCCATCTGGCCAGATAATTGATAGCTTTTAATAAACTTATCGAATACAATATTAGCATGAATAAGATTCTTGCGATACTCAGGTTGACCAGGATAGAGCACAGCGTGATGCTCGTTATTGCGGTTATAGCTGCAGAATTAATAGCCTCTGGAGGCAAGATTCCATCCCTGGTTATCCTTGCTGCAAGCCTCATAACACCAATATTCATAAGCATGTCCTCATTCGCAATCAATGATTATTTTGATGTTGAGGTAGATCGGAGCAATAAGAAGGGAAGGCCGATAGTGAGCGGAGCCATAAGTAGGGATGATGCTCTGTGGATTGCAATTGCCACTCTTGCAATAGGCATCGCCTCGTCTGCTCTAATCAATGTATACTGCCTGCTAATTGCGATAATCTTTGGTTCTCTTGCAATGCTTTACAGCTACAAGCTAAAGGAGATGCTTTTCATAGGCAATGCATACATAGGCCTCTCCATGGCAATACCATTTATATTCGGAAATTATGTTGCTGATACCTCTATCAATGAGAGCATACTTCTAGTCTCGTTCATGATCTTCCTAAGCGGCCTTGCCAGAGAGATACATGGAACTATAAGAGATTATCATGGTGACACAAAGATAAGGAATGCTAAGACCATTCCAGCAGTTATAGGAAAGGAAGGTGCTGCAATAATGGCAATGGTTCTTTATGCAGTGGCAATACTGATAAGTATTTATCTCTTCATCCTAGTCGTTCCTTTCAAGCACAACTTTATATATGCAATCATGGTAGGGCTTTCTGATCTTCTTCTTGGATATGTATCTGTAGGATATTTAATTAAAAAGAGTGCAAGGTTTTACGCAAAGACCCGAAATATGTCTCTGGCTGCGATGGCATTGGCGCTTCTTTCATTCATCATTGTTGCGCTTTAGCTCTTTTTTCAGCAGTGTGACTCTTGATGCCATCTCCTCAGTTGTGATGCGCTTAGCATGCTCTATCATATCGTAAACCTTATTGTTATCATGCTGAAATTCGTCATTTCCGGCTCTAGGTATAACATGCATGTGCAGATGAGGGATGCTCATTCCAGAGTACCTTCCTATCTGAGCTGTTAAATTATACGAATCTGACCCTTTTGTAAATACTTTTGAAAGGACTGGCTTTATCCTTTTCAGAACGTTAAACATGTCAACCACCTCCTCATTCATAAGCTGGACCGGATCACTTACATGCCTTATTGGTATTATCAGGGAATGGCCCGGAAGAACAGGAGCTATGTCGCACACGGCCATGGTGTATCTGGTTTTATAAAAGATGCTATCCCTTATCTTCTCGCTGCAGAATATGTCTTTCTCGGTATCGTCCATTCAGTCACTCCCTATGGAGAAGGATAACCAGTAAGAGTATCAGTATTATTGCAAGAAGTATCGCTATTAGGAAGACCATTACATAAAGCTGCGAGATCTGCTTTTCTATTGTAACAAATTCCTTTACGGAGTTTGCTGATGAACCCGGAATAAAAGACGAGATGAGCATCTGATCTGCCTTATTGAACTCGCTTGAGAGAATTGCGGCAGAGTATGCTTCAGAGAGATACCCGCTCTTTTGAGAGGTACTTGATGCGTTGTCTGCTTCCTGTAGATAGAAGAATGCCTCATTTGCGAACTCAGATGGCCATATTCCAGAAGTCGAATTGCTAATGTTTGAGATGGTTGCGTTGCGCAGATAACTCACTGAGAGGTTTCCAGCTCCGAGAAGCCCGGCTTTTGCATATAGCGAAGAATATATGGCAGCACCATAATTGCCCTGCGCATAATCCTGAATTGCAGTTATCCCATACATACTCTGTGAAAGCGCAGGGCTTGATTTTATCTCAGATACAGATTCTGTTGCATTATTTATTATTGAATTAGAGTATGAGACTGGCTCTCCGCCAATGCTTGATGCTTCGTTGTACATGACGTTTGCTGCGTTGCACCACGCATTTGCTTCTCCTAGGGTATAGAGTGCACGCACCAGATCATCGGTTGTCTGTGCTGACTTTATTGTTGCTTCCGACTGATTGATCGTGTAAAGAGCCCATGACTGTCTTAATTCACCACCAAGAACAAACTCGTAATTGCTTCCAGTCAACTCTGGCTGAGTGAGTGAAGAGCAATATGAATAAGTCAGAGAGGATATATTGTATGCTCTTGAAGGTGTTAAGTTCTCAGAGTTCGCCAGAACGAAAGCATCAAGATATTCTATAAATGAGAGATCTGCGGCTGTGTAAGAGTATCCCTTTGCACTTATATCTTCGTACTGGCTGAGAAGAGAGAGCATCCCAGATCTTACATTAGAGTAGTTTCCGGTTATCCCTTTTATCTCATTTGAGGTCATGTTGAATGTGAATTTAGTCAGGTTCTTAAAATCCCCAGAATTACATAAGGTGCATCTTGTTCTTGCTGCTGTTACATTTAAGTTTGTGAAATTATCCAGGAAATCGGATAGGTTCAATCCGAGCGGCTTTTGGCTAGAAGCACTGTCTCCAAAAGTATATGGGATTGCATCTGAAACATTTGGCACCTCTATTACCTTTATTCCGAATGCCTGCTGTGATATATAATAAAGAAGATATTCAAACGATCCTTCTGATGTAGAAGGTACAAGCACATACCCAAGATTGTCAGCTTTTGCAGCTCCTATCTTGTCATAAACTCCGCCTATCAAACCAACACCCCCATTTGGAAGTATTGTTCCTGTCAAAGTAAAGTTCTGAAGAAGTGGCTTTTGTATGATTGCAGAGATTGACAAAAGGGTCATTGCCAGCCCTGCACTTGGACCGGATACGTTTGTGGTATTCGCAATGTAAAAATCAAAATTGTATCTTGACTCATTGATCCCAGTATAATAAGATGCATATTGGACAGCCTCCTGTGCTGACTGTATCGTGCTGCTTCCTACTGAATCAGGTCCATTGACAGCTATTGTGCCGTTGCCCGGAGTTACATTCAAAGATATTACTGTTATTATCCCTCTGTCTTCGTTTGAGAGTACTGCTGGAGCATGAATGTATGCAGTGAATGCATGCGCTGAGACAGACATTATGATGAATAGAATTGAAAATATGGGAATAAGTTTATCCATAATGGCTCTTATTATGTTAATATTTATAATCTCTTCTTTGCTTTTTAGGTCTCAGAAGTCAGAGATAGTTTTTTGTTTCCCAGAGCTCTTGAGGTTCATCTCATTAAGAATATCAATTATGCCGAAGACCCCATCATATCCCGGTATTATGTTCACTCGCTCTTCGCGTATGTTCTTTATTGCAATTGCTACATCTTTATCTACTTCTTCCAACTCTTCTATCGAACTCTTTAAAAGGATATGAAACTCATTACCAAAGGCTGCGATTAGCTTGCTGTAGGTATTTTTTACATGATTTGTATTCTTTCCTTTCTTTGATACGAATGCTATGATCTCTTGAAGAGGTATTATATGTGAGAAGGGTGTTGCTGATTGCGGAACAAATCCAATAGGCCTGTCTGCAAGCTCATCTATCCTATGCATTACACCTATTGTCAACCGCCTCCTGCATCGTGGGCATATGTTATTGAACTTCCTCGATTCTGAAGGATCCATAGATATGTTGCATCTTCTATGTCCGTCATAATGATACTTGCCCTCTTCTGGGTAGAACTCTATAGTTCTAGAGATCCTTCTTTCTTCGATTGCATAAATCAGATTCTTGTAGGATAGTTTTTCAGAATCCATATCAAGGACTGTGGCCTCCCTGCCTAGGTTTGGGAGCGAATGAGCATCGCTTCCTGAGAGAAGTGCAATTCCATCCAATGAAGAAAGCCGCCAATTCATCGAAGGATCGCTGCTCAAGCCAGTTTCCAGCGCTTTTATCTGATTGCCCTGATTCCCGTATGCCATTTTAAGCGAGTCAAATCCAGACATCGAACCAAAGACACCAAACCAGGGGGTCCAGGCATGTGCAGGAAAGATAAATGCGTCTTTGCTTATTGCTTTTATTCCCTCAACTAACTCTTCTGCGCTCACAGATAATAATGGCCTTCCATCGCCATCAAGGCTACCGTATCTTGAGAGTAAGGAGTTTATTGCTTCTGCAGCCCCAATGTCCGGCGCCAGAATGCAATTGTGTATCTTTCTTATGCTTCCTGACTTGTCAAATATCGATCTTTTTTCATTGTCTCCGCCGAAGATTGTGCATACTTCGGAACTCAGTATAAATTTTGTGCCTGTGCCTAAACTCTTCGACTCGTAGACACCTTCTCCGCTCTCTATAAGATTCTCTTTTATCTCTTTAATCCAGAGAGGGTGGGTGAAATCGCCTGTTCCGAGAAGATCTATCCCCTTCTCCTTAGCAACAAGATCTATGTTCTTTATGTTGAGCTGTTCGCTGCACGCGTAAGCATATTTTGAATGGACATGAAAGTCAGATATAAGCATCTTATCCTCTTTTAGAGACACCATTCTTTGGACATATATTATTTATAGGGCATTTGCTGCATATGGGAACTCCAGATTTGCATATTGTTTTGCCATGCTCCTTCATTACATATGCAATGTTATGCCAGTACTTTCTTTCTACATTTGACTCAAGATCCTTCTCTATGATTTCCGGATCTCTGCTCCCGCTCAAGCCTATCCTTGAAGATAACTTTATGACCCATGTATCGACAGGGATTCCCTCAACTATGCCAAAGGCATTTATTAATATTGTGTTTGCGGTCTTCTTTCCTATTCCTGGCAGAGAAGTGAGCTCATCAATCGTCTTTGGGACAGTGCCGCCGTATTTCTCAGAGATTATACTGCACGCAGAGATTATGCTTCTTGCCTTTTTCTTTGCAAAACTAACCTTTTTGATCAAGCTGATGAGTTCTTCTTCGTCTGCATCTGCAAAGCCCTTAGCGCTCTTGTATCTATTGAAGAGCCTCTTTGAGAGTGAGTTTACGACTTCATCCCTTGTCTGTGCTGAGAGTATCGCCAATACCAGGAGGTGAATTGGTGTATCAAAGTCAAGATAGTATGATGCATTAGGGTATCTTCTCTCTAGAATGCGGATTGCTTCCTCTGCCTGCTTTCTATCCAAGATCATGTAATTGCCTGCTATGTTTTATATCAAGGCTTAAGCCTGTGCCTATCTCTGGGGAATAATGCGCATTCGCGTATGTTCTTGCTACCTGTCAGTTTCATAGTGAAACGCTCGAGGCCTATACTCCACCCAGCATGTGGGGGTGCTCCTTTCCTAAATGCATCTATGTAAAAATCAAAGCTTGATGGGTCAAGGCCCTTTTTCTTCAAGGCTGATATTAGAAGATTTGGGAGATGAATTCTCTGGGCTCCGCTTGATATTTCCAGCCCTTTGTAAATCAGGTCAAAGGAATTGCATAGCTCAGGATCTTTCTCATTAGGCATGCTGTAAAAGGCTCTTACGCTAGTAGGATACTCTTTGATTATTAGAAGATCTCCAAGAAGTCTGCATGCTTCTTCTTCATGCTCTCTTTTCAGATCTTCGCCAAACTCTATCTTAATTCCATTATCGTTTAGCTTTGATATGACCTTTGAATATGTTGCCTCTACTGCAGAGGTTTTTGGCAGTGTAGTTCCGAGAATCTCAAGATCATCAATGTTCTTATCTGCAACATCGCTTATAGTCTTCTCAGCAACTTTCTTAAGAAGCTCTATCGCATCTTCGTAACCAGCAAATCCAATCTCTACGTCCATCTGGGTTATCTCATTAAGATGGAATATTGTATTTGATTTTTCGGCTCTGAAGACAGGCACGATCATGAATATCCTGTCCATTCCTCCAATTACTGCTAATTGTTTATAAAGCTGCGGAGACTGGGCGAGATATGCTTTTTGTTCGAAGTAGCTTAGACTAAATAGGTCTGCGCCGCCCTCTGTAGCTGCTTCCACAATTGATGGGGTCCTTATTTCCTGGAAGTTTTCCTTCAGCAGCATCTCCCTAAATGTACAAAGCACTGTAGACTCTATATTGAATATTGATGATACTTCAGGCCTCCTTAGATCTATGTACCTATTATCTAGCCTTACATCTAAGTCTGCAGGGACCTTTCCGGTTACTTCGAATGGAATCGGAGCAGATAGTGGATTGAGATTAGTTACCTTCTCAGGTATAATCTCAAATCCTCTTCTTGACTCTTTGTTCTGCTTAACCTTACCCTTAACCATGATTACGCTTTCTTTCTGAAGAGACAGGGATGTCATGATCTCGTCGCTGACAAAGTTCCTCTTAGCAGTTACCTGCGCTATTCCAGTATGATCTCTTATCAGAAGGAATATAATTTTGCCTATATCCCGTACTTCGTGTACCCAGCCCGCAATAGTAACTTCTTCTCCATCCATCGATCCGGAGATCTCCTTCACATAATGGCTTCTATACAATGAGCGCAAATAAAACACCGCTTAGATAAATTCATCTCTAAAGGTTTATATTATTGACTGAAGAAGAGGAAATGAAAAGAAAGAAAGTAAGGAAAAGGAGTAAAGAGCACCCTACTTTGCAAGAGTGATCTCTATTGAGCTCACTTTGGACTTTGTTCCGTCCTCATTTGCAAGCTCTTCTGAATTTATTGCTATGTTCCCAACCTTTATGTCTGTTATAAACCTGTTTCTTGATATTTCAGCAACATCTACGGCCCTTGATATGGCATTCCCTCTTGCCCTAATCTTCACACTCCTGGCCCCGTTGTTGAACTGGGTCACTACGGCAAGCACATAATTCATTGGAGGCTTCTTACCTATTAAAACTACATTTTCTGGCATTGAACTTTCTGGTCGCTCTTCTTCATCCATATTTTTCACCTAATCTCAGTATCAATCTAATCTGCGCGTTCTTTAACAATAGATTATGATGTAGAATATATAAAGGTTATTGTAAAGAAAAATGCGATTTTGAGTCAAATGGATTCGCTTATTGTGACATCCTCCAACGACTAAAGGTCGTTGGCTTCCCCTGCATTTGCAGGGTATGTTCTCAGTTCCTCGAGAGTCGCCTCCTGTCGAGGTCTTACATTCTCTCCCTGAGCGTGACTTCCCCTCTGTCCGAGGGTAGTTGCTCTGTGCAATATGTTTATTGATGCGTTTATGTCCCTGTCCATCTGCATGCCGCATCTGCTGCAGTTATATTCCCTTATGGAGAGTGGCATGTCCATTATGTTACCACAGTTGCTACATTCCTTTGA
>JAJZJV010000022.1 GCA_021809925.1 Microcaldota archaeon
TGTCTATGGCTGTCTGCCTTTTCTGGTCAGGATATATCCTGAACTTGTAGGCACGCATAGTTTCCATATTTCTTGTTTTGCATTCTCATATACCTTCTTACGCCCCTAACCCACCATTGAAAGGATGAGTTTGCGGGGCGAATCATTTATCATTCAAGACTAGCTATTGTAGTCCTATGTGTGATTATTGCCTTTATCTGCTCCTTGAACCCAGATCTTCTTACTACAAGAGTATTTTGAATGCGGAATCTGCTTCGAGAAGATCATGAGACCATATAGTACAAACGACAGGTCAATCCGTACCTGTCTTTATGCCTGGCCATCTATCGCAAGTATCATGGCTCCTTTCTTGATGTTTTGCCTTATCATTTCTTAGGTATCTCGGAAGCAAGTTCTTTTATCTCTTCTTCAACCTCTGATATTGCCTTTGATACAAGAGCCCTTGCGTTCTTCGAGGATTTTACTACAAGCCTTGGATTGCTTATATCAGGATGTTCCTTTACTACTGCCGCGAACTCTATGCCCTCCTTATTAAGGAGTTTGTCTTTTATTAACTCTGCTATTCCCCTATCGGCTTCACCGAACTCTATAATAAGGCTCTTTGGCTCGTCTTCTATAAAATTAAGCTTCATGCTGACACCAACATTCTCATATGGTAAAGGGATTACTTTACCTATAATCAGATTAATAATTTGTATCGTAAAGTATATAAAACTATAAACATAATAGCTTAACTGTATTCTTAAAGTTATTTAAGGATTTACTGCATAATTGTTAATATATATTTATCGGTGCTGTTTATGACAAACGCATTAGAAATTGACTCAGCTAAGCTTATAGAGAAGGCAGCCATGAAGCTAAAGGCAGACAAGGTGGCGAAACCAGAGTATATAAGCTATGTTAAGAGCGGCGCAGGGAAGGAAAGAGTACCACAAAGCGAAGACTTTTGGTATGTTAGGTGTGCATCAATACTCAGGCAGACATACAAGGAAGGTCCTGTTGGAGTAAACAGACTTAGGACAAGATATGGAAACAGGGTCAACCACTCAGTTACAAGACATCACCATGCAAAAGCTGGAGGAAGCATAATAAAAGATGCATTCGACGCTCTTGAGAAGATAGGCTACCTTGAGAAGACGAAAGGTGGCAGGAAGATTACCTCTAAGGGTAGATCCTTCCTTGATAAGATAGCAACGGATGTAGCCAAGGGGGAGTAATCTTGAGTTCTGAAGAGCAGCAGGAGAAGAGCAACGATGATAAAGTAAAGGAGATGATAAGTAAGAGGATGAAGGCTCTTCAGATAGAGCAGCAGAAAAAAGAGATGTTGAAAAGAATAATGAGCAACCAAGCATACGAAAGACTAATGAATGTGAGAGTTGCAAATTATGATTTATATTCTCAGGTTGTCGATTTGCTGATTGCTATGGCAAGAAGCAACAGGATAACTTCGCAGATAACAGATGATCAGTTGAAGAGCATACTGGCAAAGGTAACATATAAACCGGATACCAAAATTGAGTTTAAGCATAAATAAGTGATTTATGTGAGCAAGAAAAGCTTGAAGAAAAAGATGAGGCTTGGAAAAGCATTGAAAAGGAACAGGAGAATACCTGTTCTTGCTATGGTTAGGACTAGGAGGAAGATCCAGCATAACAAGTTTCAGAGAGATTGGAGGAGCAGGAAGCTTAGAATAAAGGAAGAGTGATGTTTATGCCAACAGAGATTACGATCAATCTTAGGAAGAAACTTATAAAGATACACAAGAGCAGGAGAAGGAATAGAACAGTCAAAAGGCTGAAGGAGGAAGTCGCAAGAAAGACAAAGGTCAATATTGAGAAGGTCAGCATAAGCAAGGGGCTGAACAGACACATCATCCTTACAATGTCAAAGAACCTGAAGCCAGTGAAAGTATCTATAGATAAGAGCGGAGATTCCGCCAAGGTAAGCCTTCCCGGAGAGGATAAAAAAGTAGAGAAGCCAGTCGCTCCCGCAAAGGAAAGTGGGACAAAGGGCAAGGCTGCTGAAGCAAAGCCTGCGCCCATGCCTGAAAAGAAAGAAGAAAAGGCAGACACTACTCCTAAGGCTGAGAAAGAAGAAAGTGTGGAGAAGAAATAGCTTCTCACAGCTTACCCACATATTTATTGTTTTTCATTTTAAATCTTAAATATCAGGTTTTTAAAGCAGTGCATTCAATGGGAATCTCAAAAATGAGCATATTGGGAAGCGATTATATAGGCGCTTTCGCAGTAGCTACTGACAAGTTTGCAGTGCTCGCTAGGATGATCTCGCATGGTGAACGAGATAGAATAGAGAAAAATTTAGGAATAAGGACAATAACATTTGATCTGGACAATTCGGACCTGATAGGCATTTATATGGCAGCAAATTCAAGGACAATAGTACTTCCAAACATAATCGAAGAAGATGAGATTGCACATTTCAGGAAAGAAGCGAAAGAGTGGCTTGATGTAGAAGTAATGATATTTAAAAGCAATCTCAATGCTTTGGGAAATAATGTACTAGTAAATGATAAGTTTGCGCTCATTAACCCAGAGTATACTGCTGAAGAAGCGAGGGAGCTTGAAGACATCCTTGGTGTTGAGAGCATCAGGATGAGCATTGGTGGATTTTCCACAGTTGGTGCAAATAATATACTTACTAACAAAGGCATAGTGCTTAATAACAGGGCTACAGATGAGGAGACTGAAGAGATTAGAAAGATCTTTAAGGGCTTCCAGCCATCGCAGTCTACAGCGAACCTTGGTTCATTAAGCATAGGCCTTTCCACAATAGCCAATTCCACAGGACTTATCGCCGGAGACTCGACCACAGGCTTTGAGCTTGCAAGGATCTCCGACGGTCTTGGCCTCTGATTTTAACACCGTGAGCGGGAAATCATGCTGCAACTTCACCAATGCGAAAGACAGTACCACTCTTTATGATATTTCAAACTGCAAGGACAGAGAAACCGCTATTATATTAATTTTTCTTGGCAAGGTATAATGGATTGAGATTACAATATATTGGCTTGGTTAAGATGGACGTTAATTCTAAGGAAAGCGGAAAGGGAGATCAGGACATCGAACAGTTGAGATATATGCAGAATGCTTATGCTGAACAGTACGAACTTCTTGGAAATGAGATTACAACATTGTCAATGGCGATAAACACAGTTAGAAAGGATATAGACCTTATAGGCAACATGGAAAGAGTTGAGAATTCTACAGTCCTCTTCAATAGCCAGGGAAATATATATATGAATGCCAATGTCGGAAAAGTTGATAGTGTTATTGTATATGTAGGGGCAAATTATCTTATTGATAAGAGCCTTGACGAAGCAGAATCCTTTCTTAAAAGAAACCTTGAAAAACAGGAAGCTGGATTGAAAAGGCTGATGGGTGAGAGGCAGAAGATAGAAAAGGAGCTGTTTGACATATCCTACAAACTTTCCTCAATGCAATAATACAATGGGATACGATGTTTGAAGGCCTTAAGAAAAAGTTCTCGGAGTTTGTAGATTCCATAGCTAGCAAGGAAGAGGAAAAGATCGAGGAAGAAGCATTAGAAGATAAAAAAGAGACCATATCAGAGTTACCTAACGAGGAAAGAGTGAGGGAAGAAGAGATAAAGAAGCGAGAAAGAGTAGACCCGGAACCAAAGATAAAAGAAGAGAAAAAGGAGCAAGAGAAAGCTTCAGAGATGCCAAAAAGAGAAGAGCACCAAAAGATAACTGAGGAAAGAGAACTAAAAAAAAGAGGCAATGTAACTTTCGGCACAAAGCTCAGGAGCAAAATCTTCAAGGAGATCAGGATATCTGAGAAGGATATAAATCCATTTTTGGAAGATCTAAGGATCTCGCTTCTTGAATCTGATGTCAATTACGAAGTCGTTGAGAAAGTTGTAGAGAGCCTTAGGAAAGAGCTTACAGAAGGAAGCATATCTTCTCCAGAACTTGAGATAAGGATATCCGAAAAGATACGAAAGTCGTTAATGGATATATTGAAATCGAGCGGCAGCGTTGATATGCTTGGCCTTGCAGCATCAAAGAGATCCTCTGGTGAGATTCCTTTTAAGATACTCTTCCTCGGGCCTAATGGGGCGGGAAAAACTACCACAATAGCCAAGATCGCAAAGATGTTTATAGATAAAGGATTTAGCTGTATGCTTTCTGCAAGCGATACTTTCAGGGCAGCTGCAATTGAACAGACAGCAATACATGCAAGCAGGCTTGGAATCCCGGTAGTAAAGGGATCTTATGGAGCTGACCCGTCAAGCATTGCGTTTGACGCAGTAGCCCACGCTAAAGCCAGGCATATAGAGGTAGTTCTCATTGACAGTGCTGGAAGGCAGGAAACAAACAAGAGCCTGATGGACGAAGTCAGGAAGATGGTAAGAGTCACAAAACCAAACCTAAAGATATTTATAGGAGAGAGCATTGCTGGAAATTCTTTGCTAAATCAATTGAAGGAATTTGATTCCGCAGTTGGACTTGACGGCATAATACTTACAAAATTGGACTGTGATGCAAAAGGAGGAAATACGCTATCAATATTGAGCGAGACCGATGTGCCAGTACTCTTCTTTGGCACTGGGGAAAAATACGAGGATATTATGCCATATGATCCCAATTTCATAATAGAGAGCATAATGCCAAGCAATTAACTGAGATCTTCCCACATTGAAAGTAGGATGTTTTTGTTCATGAACTCTGGTTTGTATAATAGAATACATACATGTATCCATTTGATGGATTGTAAGCGCTTCCAGCATATCCATAAACGTTCTGCAAAGACGCAGTAGTTACCGTATTCTTATATACTATGTTTTCAGATGCACCAGAACTAGTGTATGTATCGCTGTATGAGTATAAGTCCCCAGTCTTTAAATCGACTGAAGGGGGAGCCGAACCAGAACCCAAAGAGAGGTAGTTTACTCCTCCAGTGCTATTTATTTCTGCGGACTGGTATCCCAATGCGTAGAGATCCTTTGTTACCGGATCATATGTTAGATACGTTGCTTGCAAAGGATTTTCGGAAGCCAGAGTGGTACCGTTGAATGAATATAGATCATATGCGGTTGATACATAGAATTGGTTATTTGCTGGGTCATACGCTGAGGTGTATGCATAACCGGATGTGTTTAATGGCAATGCAGTAGCATTAAGCCCATCGAGCAGATATGCTGAGGTAATATACTCACTAGTTGTGTAATTATATCTGCTCCCTACCGCAAAGAGTTCTGATGATGGGGTACTTATCAGCTGAGTCGTATATAGATTCTTTATTGTGCCAATAACATTCATCCCATTTATAACTACGACGCTGTAGTTGTATACATATTGGTACACTCCCCCAGAGTATTCCTGAGATCCGTTTTCTATTGCAACATAAATATCATTGCTTGCATTGTTGTATACAGCATCTAAATATGAATTCTGAGATAATGAATTTTTGTTAGAGCCATAGTTTATTGTGCCTATGGTTTTAGTGCCATTTATGACGATGGCTTCTGAGCCGGTCAGTACATATATATAATGATTTGAGGGATTGTACACCATTGAACCGAATGAACTTCCAAATGATGAAGAGAGGTACATTGTTGCTATTATGCTGCTCCCGCTCATGACGCTGAGGTACCCATTTGTACTTAGCACATATACGTAAGTATCTGCAGGATCATATACCCCGCTGCTTGGAGATCCCACATACTGGGTGGAAGAGGAGTTCCCATTTATTATAGCAACATAACCTGTGTTCGGATCCAAGAGATAGAGGGATTTGTCAGAGGGATTGTAGGTGGTAAGGTTTGCTGCGTATGAAGTATATCCATATGGATCCATCATGCCTGTAGAGCCTTTCATTGCTATATTAGTCCCGTTGAATGCTATATAATCGACAGGATGGCTGTAGCTCGTGTAGCCCCCTGTAGTATAGTTATAGTTGTAAGAGGATTGCACAAAACAATCTTCTGTCTGGCATGAGCCATCTATGCATACATCTGGAGTGTAATATGCGTTAGAGAGATTCTCTGAAGGTGTTGCGCTAACGCTATAATTGTGCCCAAAGACAAGACTGTTCGCATTGGCATGTGTAATAATTGATGGGATTGCAGAACCGATTCCATATGTATATAACGATGTAATATTATTTATTAAAATAGTCGTGTTTGTGCTGTTTCTTAACGAAGTGAACCCAAACCGTATCGAATTGGAAGTACACTCTAAGGAGAGGTTTTGAATTAGGAATGATACAGGTATTGTAAATTCGCTGGAATTCACATTTGTGCTGAATCCAGTGGATTGTAAAGTAATTACGTTTGTTGTAGTATATTTATCAGTCAGGGCAGAGTATTTGTTGTAAAATAAGTTAAGTGATGCTGGATATCCATATTGATTGTCAAGGCACATGTCTAGCGTCAATGAGCTTCCTAATGGAAGCAGAGAAGATATTGAGTAGTAATACGAGCTATACATGGATCCATATGTAGCATTATCTATTTCTCCAATCAATCCATTTACGTTAGATGCATTGATATTCATAACATATTCGCTGCATGCCCTTCCGGCAATAGTGCTTGGTCCAGAGTAGGTTACTTTGGTGTCATTATTTATCAGATTAAGCATAGAGTCGAGAAGCTTTGTTGAATTCTGAGGCTCTGGTGTTTGGTACAGACTCTGTTGTGTGGAAGTCGAGGAGCATGAAGGATAAGAAGAGAGAGAAGATTCTGTGCAGGTGAATGACGATCCATTTATATTGTATACTGCAACTGCTCCGTAGTTTTGGAAGTTTATCAATGCCTTTGTATCATTTCCCTCTTTGAAGAAAGATAGACTCATGTTAGCGAGAGTGCCAGCAAGATATGATTGTGATAGCGAAGGTATCGCTATAGAATAATTGATCATGAAGTCTTTAGTTGAATTCAGTTTTTCCATGGTGCTTGTGTAGAGAGCCTTTGCAGTGACATTCTTTGTTAGGATTATTAAGGTTGTGCCAGAAGAAGGGGCTGAAATCAGGTTTGACCTGAGGAAGAATAGGAGCAATACCACTATAACAACAACCAATATCCCTGCCGCTGCATAATATTTAAGATGAGTTCCGGGATTTGTTCCAGAAGAAGGCATTTGATTAAATGAGGATGGAGGAGTATTAGTATTCTGTGGGTATTGAGATATGGATTTGCTCGGTTGTGAAGGCGCTTGGTCAGAATCTGGGAAAGTATCATTAGACATTTTGAACACGTATATTTTAAAATATTTAGTATACACATATATAAAAAAAAGTATTTAAATGAATCTAAATGAATCTCTCTGGGTCTAGAACGTGTTTAAGTTTTTTTCCGTCCATAACATGCATTCCCAAGGCTATCTCAAATATGCTTTTGTTCTCTAAGTATGCTTTTCTGGCAATCTCTGCAGCCTTTTCATATCCTATATAGGGAACAAGTGCTGTTGCCATGGATAGATCGTTATCAAGATGCTTCTTGATCATAGCTTTATTGATCTTTATGCCAGCTATGCATCTATCTGCGAAAGAGTGCATTCCCTTGGATAGTATGTTAATCGAAAAAAGAAGATTGTAAGAGATTATTGGCATGAATACGTTGAGCTCAAGCTGGCCCGCAGAGCCGGCTTCTCTGACTGTCGTTGCATTTCCGATGGCCTGGAAACATACCATGTTCATCATCTCGGCCATTGAAGGATTAATCTTACCTGGCATTATTGATGATCCGGGCTGAACCTCTGGAAGTATAAGCTCGCATATCCCTGCTCGCGGTCCAGAACTGAGAAATCGGAGATCGTTTGCTATTTTGCCAAGCAGAGTTGCAAGCTCTGCCAACGCATCAGATACAACAATCTCTTCATGCTGGTTCTGCATGACAGCATAGATGTTCTTCGATGGATAAAACTTATCTCCAAGCATTCTGTTTATCTCATGTATTGCCTTTGTGGAGTATCCTTTCCCTGCGTTTATGCCACTGCCGACGGCAGTCCCTCCAAGAGGAAGCTCAAGGAACAGTTTTATGGCATTGCTTATATTATCATGCGCTTTGCGCAGGATCCCTGCATATCCAGAGAATTCGTCACTGAGACGTATTGGAACCGCATCTTGAAGATGGGTCCTGCCTACCTTTATGACGTCTTCAAATTCCCTGCTCTTGGACTGGAAAGCATTTGAGAGATGCAGAATTGCAGGAAGCAGGTTTTCCTTTGCAGATATGTATGATGAAATGTGTATTGCAGTATGGTATGTATCGTTTGTGGACTGCGACATATTGACATGGTCGTTAGGATGCATTATCGAATAATCACCCTTCTTCCCTCCGATTATTTCTATTGCTCTATTTGCTATAACTTCATTCACATTCATGTTCGTGCTTGTCCCGGCACCGGCCTGGAATATATCCAAGAAAAACTGATCAGAGAGACTTCCCCTGAGGATCTCGTCGCATGCAGCAACTATCGCATCCTTCCTTTTGTTATCGAGCTTCCCAATACTGTGGTTCGCCAGTGCAGCAGAGATTTTTATTATGGCATATGAACGTATGAATTCACTTTGTATACTTATTCCAGATATATTGAAATTTTCTAGTGAACGCACAGTCTCTGACCCATAATATGCATCAGATGGCACCTTAACCTCCCCGATGGCATCTTTTTCCGCCCTATATCTCATTTAATCCTCCTTCAATAGATTCTTGGAAAGCTCGGCCTTCAATAACTGTATAGCTGTGGCAGGGTCAACGCCTTTGGGGCATACTTCAGAGCACGCGCCTGCAAATTCGCAGCCCCATACTCCATCCAGTGTATCTACATCAAATATTCTTCTCAGGCCTTTCTGGTCTCTTGAATCAGCATTGTATCTATAAACTTGTGAGAGCGCCTGAGGGCCAAGAAAATCCTTGTTGGTGTTGCTTACAGGACACGCGTCCACGCATAAGCCACACATAATGCAATAAGAGTAAGGAAGGAACTTGTCAAGCTCTGCTTTAGACTGATAATATGGTTTTGTTGGTTCATATTTTTCCTTCTCGTCAACTCTGTAGAGCCCAGGCTTTATCGAGCTATGTTTTTCGAAGAAGTCGTCAAAGTCTGTAACCAAATCTCTTAGGAGAGCATGCCCCTGCATAGGCTCCACGCTTATTTCGTCCTTTTCAAGGTTCTTGAAGACATTGGTCTCACATGCCAGAACAGGCTTGCCATTCACAACCATGCCGCAGGAACCGCATATGCCCATCCTGCAGCTATATCTCATTGCGAGAGTACTGTCTTTGCTTGCTTTTACTCCGAGAAGCATGTCAAGAACAGTTGTCAGGCTATCCGCAAACATTTTGTAAGAGGATTCCTCAAGTCCTTTCTTATCAGGATTAAACCTCTTGATCTTAAGATTGACTACCTTCTCGCCTTCCTTTCCTAGGCTTGGAGCCCCCTCTTCGATTTTCTTTCGCTCAAGAAACCTCAGTTTTATCTGGACTTCATGTGGATTTACGCCTTTCTTTCTTGCATAAACATCTACGAAACTCAATATGCCATAAAGAATTAATCCGAAAGCGATGATTGCCAGCACAAGGCGCTCTATGAAGAGTTGGCTGAATAAGTATGAGAAAGCATAGATGAGCAGCAGCACTGGAATGCCAACCATGCACACATAAAGCAGTATCATAAACCTTGATGCTCTCATCTAAACCACGCGAAAAGTAATATAAAGAAGCAGATAACCCATATTACGAGAGCAAGGTAAGGTATTGTATTGTATAGGGATGTAATTGCCTTGCTTTCCCGTATTACGGAAGAGTTCAAAAATGATTTATTCAGATGCCCGAATGACTCCCCCTTGCTACTTATTATGGAAAATGCCTTTGCTGACTCAAAAAGCTGCGGTGTGAAAAGTATCCATACTGCTGCTATAAGCGCATCCGAGATTATCAGAAGGGACGTCCCGCCAAATGCAAGATAGAAGAGTATTGCCATTCCAGTAATTATTGCTACAAAAAGTAATATTCTATAAAAAAGCATGTGTATGAAGGCTTCTTTGTCAAACCCAAGAAGCCTAAATATCCTGCTTTGGCTACCGCGAACATCATAAGTAATCTTTTCCATCAAACCAACATACAAAATATACCAGATATAAAAACAATTTAATACTTTCTTTCTTCAGGCTGCCATCTTGTTATAGTAACAGGAAGATATGTTATGTTGTCAGAAGTATCCCCTTTTGATAGTATAGTGTGCTTGAGCCAGTTCTTGTCATCCCTTTTTGGAAATTCTACCATTGAGTGTGCACCCCTGCTCTCGGTCCTGTTCAATGCAGCTTCGGTTATCACATGAGCTATGTCCAGAATGTTCTCCAACTCCAGCACATCCCTCAGATTTGTATTGAATATCTTCCCCTTATCATCCAGATGAATGTCTGCAAAAGAGTTTTTCAATTCAGAGATCTTCTTCAATGCAGACCTCAGCCCATCCGTTGTTCTATATACGTAAACAAGTTCATCCATCGTCGAAGTGAGCTCTTCCTTGATCTCATATGGATTGTTCTTCCCGTTTGAATCCAGCATTTTTGCTATCCTTGCCTCTTCTATCTCAGCTTCTCTTACCACGCCCCCATCAGAGAGGCTATTTTCCTTAAGAGCATAGTCTGCGACATCTTCCCCTACAATTCTTCCCCAGACGGAACACTGGCTTAGTGAATTGCTTCCAAGCCTGTTTGCGCCATGCACGCTCACGCAGCCAGCCTCACCGACTGCCCAGAATCCCACAGACTCGTTTCCATTTCCCATACTCATCCTGCCTTTCTTGTCAGTATCTATACCGCCCATAGTGAAATGAGCGGCTGGCCGGACAGGTATTGGATCCTTTGCGGGATCTATCCCAAGCATCTTTATCGTTATATCTTTTATCATTGGAAGCCTTTCATCTATCTTTTTAGGATCCAGGTGCCTCATGTCCAAATTTATATATCTGAGCTTTGACTCTTCGTGAAGAAGGCCTCTCCCTTCCTTGATCTCAGTTATTATGGCTTTTGAGATAATGTCTCTTGGCGCAAGCTCCATCTTGCTCTTCGCGTACCTCTCCATAAAGCGCTTCCCTTCCGAATTGTAGAGGTATCCACCTTCCCCTCTTGCCGCTTCTGTTATCAGTATGCCGCTTGGTACCAATGCAGTTGGATGAAACTGGACAAATTCCATGTCTTTGAGATTGAAACCAGATCTGTAGGCAAGAGCTGTACCATCGCCAGTGCTCGCATGAGAGGTGGTCGTAAATTTGTATGCTCTGGAAGCACCGCCGGTAGCAATTATGCAGGCTTTCCCTCTAAATAGCCTGGCATTTCCAGTACTCAGATCTATGGCAACGACGCCAATGAATTTGCCACTTTTTGAGAGCAAGGATGTAGTGAAATGCTCATGGTAAATGTGTATGTTGTTCATGCTTAGGATCTCATCATAGAGAGATCTCATCATGAAGAATCCGGTCTTGTCTGCTGCGAATGCAGTTCTTGGTATGCTCATCCCTCCAAAAGGCCTTTGAGCAACACGCCCACCTTCCTCACGGTTCCATGGAACTCCCAGATGGTCGTAAAAGATTATTTCCTTAGGCGCATTCTCTACAAGGATCTCAACCGCATCTTGATCAGCAAGGTAATCAGAGCCTTTTATTGTGTCGTATGCATGTAGATCGAACGAATCTTTGTTGTATTCAGGATACAAAACTCCAGATATTCCGCCCTCCGCAGCTACTGAATGGCTCCTCATCGCATGGAGTTTTGAGATTATTGCTATCTCAAGCCTGTTGCCGGATTTTCTTGAGGCATGTATTGCAGATGTCATTCCTGCCAGGCCGCTTCCAAGTATGATTATATCGTGATTTAAGATCTCCATTAAACAACCAATTCAAAGTGAGATTGAACCTTTTTATTCTTTCTTGGAAAGTTGAGGTATCACGGTTCACTTTTTACGGTTATGTTCCCGAAGTTGCAGGGCCTATCTGCACCCAGCTATTTGACACATATTGATAAACTCCAGTGGCTGTGGAGCAGTATATGCTGCCATCAGTTGTTGAGTAGCAGCTGAGAGAGGACTCTCCAGGGGGGGCAGGGCCTACGCCAGACCATGAGCTTCCTATAAATTGGTACGTTCCAGTGTATGTTACACAATATATATCCTTATTCGGTGTTGAGAAGCAGCTGAATTGCAGCTCTCCAGGAGGTGCTGGACCCTGAGTTATCCAGGTATTTGATGAGAGGAGATATGTGCCTGTGGTTGTAACGCAATATGTGCCCTTATCGGTTTGTACGAAGCAGCTGAAAGGTATTCCTCCAGGAGGTTCATTCCCTATAGTAGACCATGATCCGGAACTGTATTGATACGTTCCAGTAGATGTCACGCAATATATATTGTTGTCCGGAGACGAGGTGCAGCTAAGATATATGGAACCGTTTGGAGGAGGGCCGAGATATGTCCAGGATCCGTCAGAGTAAAGATATATTCCAGAGGATGTCACGCAATACAATGTGCCATCAGTCTGTGAAAAGCAGCTGAAAGGCTGCTGGCCAGGTGGTGGATTGTTCATTAATGTCCATTTGTCTGTGGATAATGAAAATACGTATATCCCAGATTGCGTTACGCAGTATATGCTTTTATCTGGAGTTGTGAAGCAGCTAAGCTTCCCATAAAATACTGTTATATAGGGTATGAACTCTATTGCAGTAAACGCGCTCTCATTTGCAAAGGATGCATTTACCAGAACATTTCCTGCAGTAGTGCTTGAGATATAGCTCATCGCATCTCCATTGCTGTCGGTCGTTGAGATCCTCGGACTGATTATTGGGTAGCTCTGGTTTGCTGAGAAAACTATCGTTGCTCCAGAGATAGGTGAATTAAAGAGTTTTACATTTGCAGTAAGCTTATCAGGCACCCCATTTGCGATCTGGGTGGAGTTTTCTGCGCTGAATGTTATTTCTATCCTGGGAGTTACTATAGAAGTTAGCACATGGGCATTGAAGTAGCCAGTGTACGTCTGCGGAGGAGATGGAAGGCATGAATTAGGCGTGGGATTCTGGTTTGTGCATATCGATGCATTGAGACTGAGTCTTCCGCTCACAAGAGAAGCAGGACGAATGCTCTCAGGAATGCGCATTATGCAGATTATAGATCCGCCAGGAAGGACAAAGTTTGGCTCACATGTGCTATTAGCCTTGCCAAATGTCGGAGAAGTAATTGATAGGTTTGGTGCCTGCAACGCATACTGCTGAGTATTGGTAAACAATATAACCATGTTTGAATATACTGCATTTGATCCCATTATTATATCTTGGCAATACACTCCGAATGTCATTGAACAATGAGAAGAGGTTATCGTTGCAGGCAATATGACCAGATAATACATGAGATATACTATAACAACGAGTATTAATATTGCCCATCCGTATGTGAGCAGATACTCGATAGCACTCTGCAGCTTTTTGTTTTTAACTTTAGGCATATGCACCAGAGCCTTATGCGCTCAGCTAAATGATCGTATAAATATTATTTAAATATGATGTTATATTGAAATTGCGAAAGGATTAAATCCTTTGCATCAGAACTTTTCTTCAGTGGGATAAGATGGATGGCAACAGGCTCTACGATTTTGAGACCGAGATATATGAAAGGCTTAGAGGAAAGCTCAGTAGGATTGGTGGGGAAAATGATTTCATAGCGAGAATAACCAATGTTGCAAAGTCAGTAGACCCGACATGCTCGAGTGAAGATATCAAGAAGGTTATAGATGATGCCAAAGATTTTTCCCCGATAGAGAAGTATATTGTTGATGAGGATATAGAAGATGTGATGGTAAACAACACATCGAATGTCTTTATTTATAAGAGTGGATATGGCTATATCGAAGCTACAGAGAAAGTAAATTCAAAGAAGGATCTGGCATTGCTTGTCTCAAAACTGAACATGTATGCCACTACAGCAGTATCGAATAGCAATATAAGTGATGTCCACCTTCCGAATGGATCAAGAGCAAATATAGTGGACTCGCCATTGGGTGCTGATATAACAATAAGAAATTTTAAAAATAAGGCATTGAGCGTAATAGATCTTATCAATAGGGGGGAATTTGGATACAGTATTGGAGGTAGGCTCTGGCTTTATGCTGAAGGCCTTAGAATCAGGCCAGCGAACATACTCGTAGGAGGCATGCCTGCAAGCGGGAAAACCACGCTGCTCAATGCTATGTTCAGCTTTTTTAGACCCGAGACAAGAGTGATAGTTATAGAAGAGACTTACGAGCTTAATACCGAGACGCAAGATAATTGCGTCAGGCTGGAAACAAGCCCGGACATGAACACTGAGGATCTCGTGAAGAACGCCCTGAGGATGAGGCCAGATATAATGATAATAGGAGAGGCAAGGGGTGAGGAAGCTAAGGACATGATGACTGCTATGAACATAGGGAAGATATCTATGAGCACCATACACGCAAGCACTGCCAGAGACATAATAACAAGGCTTGAGCATACTCCAATGAATATAGAAAAGGATATAATACCATTAATAGATGCACTCATAGTGATATCACAGGTTACCGAAGACAGGAAGCAGGTGAGGAGGATAACCCAGGTGTCTGAGATATCTGGAATAGAAACGCAGGTCCTTCTCTCTGACCTTTACACGTATGATTACAAGACTCGCAGAAGCTCAGAAATGCTCCCCAGCGTTACTTACAGAGATACACTGGCAAGGCTTACAGGCTACCCTCCAAGCGAGATAGTCCTGGAGGAGAGAAGGAGGGCAAAGATTCTTGAAAGGCTTAATAGCCTTGGCATGAGGGACATGAAAAAGATAAACGAATTCTGTAGGGATTATTATGATAATTCTGAGGGAGCCTTGAAGAAGATAGGCCTTGAAGGCATAGGAACTTTGCCATGGTAGGGAAATTTGCTGATTTGCTATATTGATCTATAAGTATTGGGGTTACTATCCAGATAGTCTTTAAGTTTGCCAAGTGCCAGGCGCCTCATTGATATCTTGTTTTTCTCGGATTCAGAGAGTTCTGCAAATGTACTGTCACATCCTTCAGGTTCAAATATCACATCCCACCCAAAGTTATGTGCGCCTCTTGGTGAGCTCGCTATTCGCCCATTTATCCTACCAACAAACGTTTCCATGGCATTCTCAGATATGAATGTTACACAAGTCTCTGCGTAAGCGGATCTTCCATCTTCAGGAAGAAGAGAGCAGATCTTTTCATGCCCTACCAACTCAAACCACCGGATAAGCGCGCCGGGAAATCCGTTAAGTGAATTGATGTAAAGACCAGTATCCTCGACTATCAGCGGCTTCCTCAGCTTAAGAAATGCTGCCCTTGCCTTTTCTATTGAGACTTCCTCCACGCTGAGGGACTGAATCTCGCTAAGCTTAAGTGAAGTTTTAGCAAGTCTCATCCCGAGAATCTGGCAGGCTTCCCTGAACTTTGATTCGTTTCCGGTAACAAAAGTCAACATTGTACCGTGACATCCTCCAACGACTAAAAGTCGTTGGCTTCCCCTGCATTTGCAGGGTATGTTCTCAGTTCCTCGAGAGTCGCCTCCTGTCGAGGTCTTACATTCTCTCCCTGAGCGTGACTTCCCCTCTGTCCGAGGGTA
>JAJZJV010000023.1 GCA_021809925.1 Microcaldota archaeon
CGGCTAAAGCCTGTGGGCTTTCCATAAGTTGATAAATATGTCGCACCGCAACAGCGAACACAGTTCGCAATTACCAACCGCATCTGGAAGCGAATGGTCGTTTACAAGACCACACTTATCGGAAATCTGGAATGTTTCCGCTCCGATAAGGATTAATATGTATAAGGAAAAGAAGATTTATAATGCTTATGCTCGACAATTCCTCCCACCGATAAATCATGTGGGCTTCTTTGTCGAGATTAGGTGAGATAATGAGAAGGTTCTCTGGAGAAGAAGGAGAGAGGCTCGTGCGCGAGGCCAGGAATTCGATAGAGCTATTTATATCATCCCCGATATTTAATAAAAGATTGATAGAGAGAAGGCTCTCAGATTTTGATGACGAGATTGGGGTCTTCGTAAGCATAGAGCATTATCCTACAGGGAACCAAAGGGGCCGCATGGGGTTTATCAGACCCATTGGAAAGATCAAGAAGCTGCTTCCTGAAGCTGCGATAGCAGCATCGACAGAAGATCCTAGACATGTTCCGATATCACATCTTGAGTTTGATGAGATCATTGTAGAGGTAGACTTGTTGACCAGGCTCATAAAGTTGGCAGGAAGGTCTGAGGATATCAAGAAATCGGTGAAGATAGGCAGGGATGGACTTATGCTCACATACGGATACCACAGCAATCTTATACTTCCGATGGAAGCCATTAGCAAAGGATGGAATGCTGAGGATCTGCTCAACGAACTGTGTGAGGGTGCAGGCTTAGAGAAGCATCTCTGGAAGTCGCATGACATTACTATATACAAATTCCATTCACAGGTATTTAAGGAAACTTCTCCTCGCGGAATCGTTAGGGAGATCAGGCCCTAAAGAGAGAGGTGTAACAGTGAGGCTCATACTTCTCATAGACATGGATTATTTCTTCGTAGCGTGCGAAGAGCTCAGGAATAGTGAGGCTAGGTCAAGACCAACAATAGTAGGTACTGGAAATGCCGAGAGCCGTGGCGTTGTTATGACCTGCAATTATGAAGCCAGAAAGTATGGAATTCGAAGCGGGATGCCACTTTCCCAAGCAAGGAGTCTGAAAAAAGATGCACTGTTCTTGCCCGAGGACTTCGAGTATTACGAGAGCGAATCCAAGAAGGTCATGGCGTTAATAAAGGAATTTTCTGACAGGATGGAGGAGGTGAGCGTAGACGAGGCATTTGTTGAAATATCAAACCGGGCGTCTAATTATGAGGAGGCATTTGAAGCAGCATCAGAGCTGAAGAAAAAGATAAAGGAAAGGTTGGGCTTGCCGTGCTCTATAGGTATAAGCACGAACAAGCTCATGGCAAAGATGGCATGTGAGAAAGCTAAGCCAGATGGAATAAAAATTGTAAAGGCTGAAGACGCCAAGGACTTTCTGAAGGATATGCCTGTGGGAAAGCTCTATGGGGTTGGGATAAAGACCAGGGAAAGGTTGGAGAGGCTCGGATACATGACTGTTGGAGAATTGGCAAATGCAAACCCAATGCTCCTGCGGGATGAGCTCGGTTCATTTGGAACCGAACTTATAAACTCTGCAAATGGGATAGATGAGAGTGAGGTCATCGAAAGCAGCGAGATCAAGTCGATAGGCAGGGAGAGGACATTTGAGATTGATACATCAGATAAAAATGTGATCAACGCCGAGATACGTAAGCTTTCCGAAGAGGTTTTCTCCGAACTTATGAAGAATGGTTTCTCATTCAAGACTGTGACAATAAAGATAAGATACCCGGATTTCTCTGAGCGGCTTAAGAGTAGGAGCATAAGGCAGACAAGGAGCCTGGATGAGATTGTATTGCTTGCTGAAAAATTATTTGAGGAAAATGCAGAGCAATCAAGGAAGGTGCGGAAGATAGGAGTTAGGGTCTCTGGACTGCTCAGGCAAAAGGGCCAAAAAAGCATTGCAGAGTTCTCTTAGTTCTTGTTTTGATAATCTAAGTTTAGAAGATATTCCCTTGCAAGTAGCGCTGCCTTGACTCCGCTCCCACTTGCAGTAGCCGCCTGTCTGTAGACCTTATCTGCCACATCGCCTGCGACGAAGACGCCGTCGATATTTGTTTTGACTTCATCCTCTGCCTCGATGTAGCCCTGTTCATCAAGATTCACTTGCCCATTAAACATCTCAGTATTTGGAGAGTATCCTATCGCAACAAATATGCCATCTGTTTTCATCTCGCTCGTAGCACTGGTCTTCAGGTTCTTCAGTCTTACCCCAACAACCTTTTCATCGCCAAGAACTTCATCGATAACAGAGTCCCATACGAACTTGATCTTTTGATTGGACTTAACACGTTCCTGCATTATCTTGCTAGCTCGGAGCTCTCCTCGCCTATGAACTATTGTTATTGAGTTGACAAACTTTGTCAAGAAAAGTGAATCTTCCATCGCTGTGTCTCCGCCTCCGACAACCACAACATCCTTATTCTTGAAGAATGGCCCATCGCAGGTAGCGCAGCTTGATATGCCTTTCCCTATGAGTTTCTTCTCAGACTCAATGCCAAGCCATTTGGCATTGGCACCAGTCGCTATTATCACTGAATCCGCTTCATATTCTGCATCTTCGGTGAAGACCTTGAATGGGCGCTTTGCAAAGTCAACTTTAGTGACATTTTGGTCAACAAACCTGGTGTCGAACTTCTCTGCTTGCTTTCTCATAAGGTCTATTATAACAGGGCCGTCAACACCATCAGGAAATCCTGGGAAGTTTTCCACTACAGAAGTAAGGAGCAGCTGACCACCGGCATTCATTCCAGCTATTACTAACGGATTAAATCCTTCTCTTGATGCATATATTGCTGCGGAAAGACCGGCTGGCCCTCCACCTATTATCAAAAGTTTTTCAACCATGAAGACACCCAAGTATATCTTTTTACTTCTGGAAATTATTTATTACTTTTGGGTAAGGTATAATGCTCGCATTATTTTAAGCTTTAAAAGAAAAAATCAAAAAGGCGAGATAAATGAGGTTGGATTCTGGAAAGTACAGCATAGCACTAGATTCCGGAGAGAGGGAGTCAAACCTAAGGTTTGTCTCACATGCCCATTTTGACCATATCTCCGGAGTCAGGAAAGGAAAAGAAGCTCTGATGAGCCAACCTACAAAAAAACTGATAGAGGAAAGGAAAAAGATAGATATAAAGACGTGCTGCATTCCTGAGGGAATGGAGCTTCTTAGCGCAGGACATATCCTAGGATCAAGGCAGCTTTTTGTACAGGGAGACGGATATTCTGCAGTCTACAGTGGTGATTTCCAGATGCGCGAATCCGCTGTTGCAGAGAAGATCAAGACGAAAAAGGCAGAGAAGGCCATATTAGACTCGACATATCCATTTCCAGAGATTGTGTTTGATGATAAAGATGAGACCATAGAAAATATCCAAAAGTATGTCCTTTCGAAAGGCGATAAAGGAATAATTCTTTTTGGGGCTTATGTTCTAGGAAAATCACAAGAGCTGATACATATACTAAACGAGGTAGGTATAAAGCCAGTTGTGCATCCAAAGGTGAGCAAGCTTAGCAGAATATACACTGATTTTGGAATAAATCTAGAGTATGCCTCTGTCACGGATAATGAATCAGAAGTAGAAGAATTGACGCGGAGGAATTTTGTGGGTATAATCGATCCCCGAAGCCTGCTTGAAGCAAAGATGAACCTCTCTAATAGCTATGGCAAGAGGGTTTTTACTGCTGTTGCAACAGGCTTTTCCCGAATCTTCAACTTTGGGGTCGATGTCAGTTTTTCCCTTAGCGATCACGCAGATTTCGTACAGGCCATGGAGTATATAGATGCATGCTGTGCCAGTGAAGTATACACGCTTGGGAAAAATGCGGAGATCTTTGCAGCCAACTTATGCAAGGCAGGATACAACGCGATGCCGATGAAAGAAGAAATGTCTCTTTGAGTAAACATGCCTTTCAGAAAGGGATTAATTAGGATCATTCCAGATAGAAGCATGAAGAGCGTAACTGAATTGCCACTGCATGGAGGAAAAGCACCGAGGTGGCTTTTCCATAGAATGGTAAGACTCGGAAGGGCTATTTCTTATGTTATGATGGATGATTTCGGTAGCGACGAGCTTATGCGCAGGCTTAGCGATAGCAACTGGTTCCAGGCATTATCCTGTGCCATAGGATATGATTGGCATAGCAGCGGAACTACCACTGTGACTATGGGGGCTCTTAAGGAAGCATTGAATGATTCCGGAGAGGTGTTCATAGCTGGAGGAAAAGGAAAAGCAGGGATTAAAACACCGCAAGATATCAAAGAAGGGGTTGACCGCCTCTCGATTCCGGGAATGGCAGATGAGTTTATAGAAAAGAGCAGACTCTCTGCAAAGATAGACAGCGCAATGGTTTATGAAGATGCAGGAATATACCACCACTCCTTCATATTTTCAAGGAGAAAGAAGTGGGTGGTAATCCAGCAGGCAATATCTGCCAAAAACAAGAAGGCAATCCGCTTCCAATGGCTTAGTGATTATGTGAATGAGAAGGATATATCGAATGAACCCCATGCGGGAATCTCGTCAGATCTTCGCCTCAAGACGCTCGACTTAACATGCGAAGCCAATGCCTGGGCACATCATGCAAGCATTGATGCGCTACACGAAATCGCTGGGAGAAATCCGGGTATCATTAAGTATCCCTCGAGACATCAGATTTATCCAGAAGTTGACATAGGAAAAAGAGGAGCTGACGCGATAAGGAAGGCTGCTGAGGCTGACCCTTCAGATTACGAAGATCTTCTTCTTATTAAGGGAGTCGGTAGAGCTACGCTGCGTTCACTCGCGTTTGTTGCAAGCTTAATATATGATAAAGACCTCTCTTATAGAGATCCTGTGACTTACTCATACGCGCTTGGTGGAAAGGATGGTATACCTTTCCCGATAAATAAGAAGACCTATGACTCAGTTATAGATAGCATGGAGCATCTGATAGATGCTGCGAATATCGAGAGAGGAGAGAAGTATCTGGCGCTGAAAAGATTGAGCAATTCATTGAAGTGAGGTGCAATCTCAATTCCTAATGCCTGGATAAATCTCGTAATACAAACGCTTAGCCTTTTCCCTCCAGGTTTCAGATGAAACAGGATTGCTTCCCTCTTCCTTCTCTGAGATCTTGTAGTATACCTTCATCAGGTTTTCTTTCATTACGGGTATGTTGTCTGCATCGCCAATTCTGTACATAAGTTGTATTGCCTGGGCAAAGAGCTCTGCTGTATGGTAAAACATTCCAAGACTAAACGCGTCTGCTCCATCAGAAACACATTCATTCAATGCGATTTCACAGCTATGAATCTCTGCTTCGTTAAGATCCGTTTTTGGGAGATGATATAGGAGCAGATATGATTTTCCTATACAAATCTCAAAATCCTTGCTAAGCTGATCCTCTAGATTTTTTTGAAGTGATGGAATCTTCTCAGATCTCTCAAGCCAGAATCTTTCAGAGGCATGATCCCCAACTGAGGAAGCTTCTGTGGCTGCGCCCCTATATATCAATCGTAGTTCGAACTTTATTCGTCTTAGAGCATTTACCTCGGAGAACCTGTCCTCAGTCTCGCTAAGAGCCATTAGAAGATCCTCAGTGAAATAAGCCCTAGCTCTTGCGCTTTTTTGGCCCGCCCCAGTAAGAGTCTCAAGTTGTATCACCCTTTCCTTTGCAAATGTTTTCGCCATGAGATCAACCATAATTGCAGTGCCTTGAGAAGCTATTTATCTCTTTTCTTTAGGATGTGCGGGCGGCTTGCGCCGCCCTCTGTTTCTGGGTGAACCGATTTCTCGGCATTGATATATTTATTATACATATTTATAAATATTTCTACTTGAATAAAAGTTTTATAGTAAAGTATAAATATTAATATTATGATATATGATACAGAAAAGTGCGTTTGGTCTTGACGCGATACAAAATGGCCCGTGCATCGCACGCTGCTGGTTCTGGGTGATTTGGGTGAATGTGAGAATAGAGTATGGACTGGGAATAAGTGGACTTGGAGAGGTGTTGGAGGAAGTACTAGATGAAGTTCTGGAAGACAGATGCGAACTTGACCAGATCCTTGTTGATTTTGAGGGAATGGTAAGGTGGCTGCATGAACTGCTTTTTATAAGCAGGGAGAATTCAGAACTAGGCCTGAAGTTATGGTATGAGGTTGAGACTGAGATAAAAGGAAAAAGACTCTCATTCAGCATATCAAAATCAGGAGCGGAGCTTCCTCCGCCCCTCCTTACAAAGTAACTCATTCTCTGATATACTTCCACCGTTGAAAGTAAAACCAGTTGGCAGATGTGTCATTTATAAATATCATAAAAAGGATAAATTAATCATGGACAACATCTCGATAAGAGCAATTCATAGATATACTGGAAAACCAACATCAGAGATTGTGATGAAAGTAGATCAAAGGATGATTCCAGAGCTACTATCAAAAACAAGGGGTAGAATAAATAAAGATCTTAATTTAAGGCTTGTTGGAACTAAAGCAGACATTTTATATGATGGATCTTTTTATCTAAGGATCAGAAGTACGCCTTCAAGAGAGGCTTTTGCAGCTGTAGTCCGGCAGGAAACCTCAATTATAGAGGATCTTAGAGTGCTTCAGAGAGATTTGTCAGGAACTACTTGACACTGCTCCCGTGGACGAAGAGATTGATGCTTTTTATATTGACAAACTCCAAGAGCCCATACCTGGATAGCTCTCTGCCTAGGCCAGAGCGCTTTATACCCCCAAATGGCATTCGAGGATCTGAAGTAACTACGCCGTTGATTGATACAGTACCTGCTTCTATTTTCTTTGCGAGGCACTTACCTCTTTCTCCATCTTTTGTCCAGATGCTTCCGCCAAGGCCAAATTCGGTGGAATTTGCCATCTTGATGGCTTCGCTTTCGTCTTTGAAAGGAGCTATTGCAGCCACTGGGCCAAAAACCTCCTCATCGAATACCCTCATTCCGAATGAAGCTCCCTTAACCACAGTAGGTAAGTAAAAGAAGCCTTCCCTTTCTGCTCTCTTGCCACCAGATAGTATTGATGCGCCTTTGGACTCAGCATCACTAACTTGTTCCGAGATTAGCTTTAGCTGCGACTCGTTTACCACAGGACCAAGATCAGTATCCTCGGAGAGAGGATCCCCTATCTTTATAGTCTTCATTCTCTCTGCGAGTTTTCCCGCAAACTCATCGTAAATATTTTCAGAGACTATAAAACGCTTTGCAGCAATGCAACTCTGTCCAGCATTCCTGATCCTGCTTTTGATTGTATTCTCAACAGTGAAGCTGATATCTGCATCCTCAAGAACAATAAAAGGGTCGCTTCCACCGAGCTCAAGTACAGATTTTTTAAGGTTTGATGCTGCAATCCCAGCCAATGAGGCACCGACACCCGTGCTGCCAGTCACAGATAAGCCTGCAGTGTTCTTGCTCTCTATCAATGCCTTTACTGTATTGTGGTCAGTTATAATGGTCTTGAAAACACCCTTTGGGAACCCGGCTTCTGAGAAGGCTTCCTCTATCTGAAGGGCTGATTCTGGGACAACATTTGAATGACGCAATATAGTAGTATTTCCAGCCAAAAGAGTTGGTATCGCAAATCTCAGGGCTTGCCAGAAAGGAAAGTTCCATGGCATCACAGCTAGTACTGGACCTATAGGCTCAAAAGCAACGATGCTCTCCTTGGACTCGGTTTGCACAGCTTCAGGGCTAAGCCATTCCTCTGCCTTTTGTCCATAAAGCTCTGCGGTCCACGCAGATTTCTCTATCTCAGCACGAGACTCCCGTATCGGCTTGCCCATTTCCTCGGTTATCGTACGAGAATATTTTGCAGAGTTCTTTTTGAGAATTGCTGCAAGCCTTAGAATGTAATCAGATCTCTCTTTGATTGAGAGAAGCTTCCATGAATTAAATGCCATATAAGATCTTTCAGCAAATTGGAGCGCTTCGTTCTCTGATATGGTTTCGTACTCTCTGAGCTCCTTGCCAGTAGCAGGATTAATGCTCTTAAACTTCATTTTAACACCACAACAACTATAAATAACAATTTATTATATAAATTATAGATTATCTTTCGTATACGTGATTGAATGGCATCTCAAAAGATTAATAATGGAGGTCTTCCAAAGGAAGATCTCGGAATATTATTTTTATTCTCTTATTTTCTGTTCTGGATCTCAGGAATAATTGTATTTATATTATATGGAAACAAAGACAAGAGATTGCGATTCCATGCAATACAGGCCGTAGTATACGGAATAGCCATTACAATATTTGATCTGGTCTTTGGATGGCTTCCTATATTAGGTATACCGATACATGTTGCCTCTTTGCTGCTCTGGGTATATGGGTTATATGTAGGGTATATGGCCTCACGGGGTAAGGATATTCTTATGCCGATAATTGGGGCTTTTGTTCCGAAGTAATTCAGAGATGTTGGGCAAGTGAAAAGCATGGATAAGAATGTGCCAGCGTGGCTCATATGCGAGAATCTTCTAGTAGATATTAAGAATGAATTGGTTCTGGAAGCAATAGATGTACTGCATCAAGAGATTAAAGAAGGTAGGATAGGAGTTAATGGCGGGCTTGTGACAGCTTCTGAAGGAAAGGAAGAGATAGAGAAAGATCTCTTTATAATAAACAAGATAATTGAGAGCAGAGATGATACTACAAAGAAGTTCATGGAATATATAAGGGAGAAGGAGAGTGATTCCTCGGAACTTGATGAATATACTGTGAAGAGGATAGAAGACATGAAGAGATTCCTTATTGCGGTTGGTAAGATCTCGTATCTTATGGAGCTCAGCGTGGTTTTCAATGTGTGGGTCGATGATGCAGGAAGAGAGGCAAGAACCACAGATCCTGTAGAGATATTAGAGAGAACAATGTTGGAGAAGGCGGAGAGGCTGGCTGCTCTCGAATTCGTACTTGGAAGGAAGTTCAGGATAGATGATGCGATATCCGAAAATGAAAAGGAGATTCTTGAGAAGGCATTGAGTAAGGTTAGGAATGTGCAGTGATAATCATGGAAAGATTCGGGTACCATGTATCTGTTGCTGGAGGCATTAATTTATCATTTGGAAGGGCCACAGCTTTAGGATGCTCAGCAATGCAGATATTTTTAAGCAATCCGCGGGGGTGGGAGATCAGGGGCATTGGTACTGAAGAGAGGGAACGATTCTCAATCGAGCTTGGTAAAGGAAAGATACATCCAATTTTTGTACATATGCCATACCTGCCAAATGTGGCTTCTCCAAAAGATGGGATAAGGGAAAAGTCAGTACGAGCAATAAAGGAAACTGTGGAGAGATGTGAAGAGCTTGGGATAGGTTATGTGATAACCCATCTGGGAAGCCATCTGGGTGAAGGAAAGCAGATAGGCATAAAAAATGCTATAGAATCGATAAATGAGGCAGCTGTTTCCAAAAAAGTAAAGATACTTATAGAAAATGAGGCGGGGCAGAGAAACAGCATAGGCTCAGATCTCGAAGACATAGCTGAGATTTATTCTGGAATCGAGTCAGGAGTCAGAGGGATATGCCTCGACACCTGCCATTTATTTGCAGCTGGCTATGATATCAGAGAGGAAGAGATACTTGATCGTATAGACCATATAGTAGGCTTTGGAAATGTGCCTGTTCTCCACCTCAATGATGCAAAGTATGGATTGGGCTCTGGAAAGGACAGGCATGAGAATCTAGGTAATGGATTTATAGGCAGAAATGGTTTTGAGCGATTCTTTGGCTATGGCAAGACCAGAGGCAAGTCTATAATAATGGAGACTCCTGAGATGCAGGCAGAGAATTGGGAAGAAAAAGAGATAGAGTTGCTGAAAGGCATTCTTTCGCGTGCCTAGCGATGATTGGCTAACGCTAGATCCTTTTATTTAATAAAGAGAATAACTAATCAGCTAAATGCTGATTAGTAAAATTAGCAAAGTTACCCTAATTGTTTGAGAGATTAGGAACTAACGACTTCTCCGTTTGCAAATTTGGCCCTTACTTCAGTTATCCTTATCTTAACCTTTTCGCCCTGCTTTGCATCCTTTACGAAGATTACGAAACCATCCTTCTTTGCTATTCCGTCCCCCCTAGAAGCTGTTGCTTCTATAGTAACATCAAGCTCGTCTCCAACTTTCACTGGTTTTGGCAAGTTTGGTCCTGCGCCGAATCTTCTGTCTCTGTCATATCTGTCATATCCTTCATTCATTTTGTTTTCCTCTGTATGTTTCCGCTTTTGGCGTTCATTACGTAAAGTATATTCTTACTGATTTCCTATTTAAATCTATCTGAAATGTCCTTTTCCTTACGTTGAAGGTAAAAGGGTACAAGAATTGTCCTTTTTGCAATGTTTGTGAGCATACTATGGTAATTGAGACCGTCTAAGATGGCACTTACAGAAACCTCTATTATGTTTGTAGAAGTGCCCATTGTACGCCAACTCTCCCTGCCATCTGAGAGTTCTATAGTAACCCTTACTCTGCTTGCTGTGCTGCTAACCCTTCCTGGCAGGATCACTTTGTAATCAACTCCAACATCATCAAGAGCCAAAGCTAGCTTTATCTTTTCCTTTAATGAAAAGGATACGTTGACAGATTGGGAACCATCTCTCAGGCTTGTATCTAAAATCTCTATCTTGCTATTCCCAAGTTACCACCATAGCCAGACAAGATAATAAGATAGCCAAGATTAATAAGGCTAATCTTCAGCTTTTCAAGCGTCAGGGTCTGGAATCTCTTCAGAATCATCGAGGATCTCAACTATCTGACCCTGCCCTATCCCTGTAGGAAAGTCCTCAAATTTTATCGATACGAAAGGATCTTCTGCAGCCTTGACTTTGCCTTCCCACACTCTCCCACTCTTGTCTATGTAAACAGCACGTCTTCCGACCATCTCGTTGATATCTGTATTTCCGGAAGGCGTTACCAGGAGATTTTCTCTGTCCAGTGAAGTTACTATGGCATCTATCATTAATACACCAGCTAATAAGATTTGCTCAGATACATTATAAATGCTTCTGATTTTTTCGGGTTGGAGAGAAAGTAATTCTCAGGAAGCCGTCCTTCCTTCTGATTCCTTTGATGATGAGCTTCGCTTTCTTAGCGATCTCTGTTGCCTCAGATACCCCGAGGCCGTGGCTCGAGGATATTTTAAATCTTGGCTGTTTGGGCAATCTCTCGAATTCGTAAATCCTGATCTCTCCCCTTTTTTTCAGAAATGTCGATAGATAAACAAGGGAGCTTTCTTTCTCCTTCCAATGATGAAGGGAGAGTGTACTGATTATAAGATCATATTTCTGGTTGAATGGGATCATCCTGCTTGAACCAATGTGGATGTGCAGGCCTTTTACGCCTTTGTTGTTTTTCCTTGACAATGCAAGCATGGAATACGAAGGATCTACAGCATATATCTCCCTATTTGGCTTTGCTATCATCCTGAGGAGCAGGCCGGGGCCGGTGCCTACATCGAGTATGAACCTCGGGTCGCCTTTGCTTATGTCATCAGCAATGAATGCATAGAATTTTTGCATCGAGCCTACTCGTTTTGCTATCGCCTGGTATAATATCGAAGAGAGATAGCCAAACTTCTCTTCGCCTTTCTCGTAAAGATCTTCCATGAAGGTTCATTTCGATCTTCATGGATTTAAGTTTTTGCTGGTGATACTATGAAAAATTTTGGAATTAAGAAAAAAGATGATGTTGGAACTATCTATAGAAGGCTTACTCTCTCGCGCATTTATTCTGGGGAGCAGTCATGGAAGTGGAAAAGAACATTCTATAAAAAATTTAAGCTCTCTCTGGATAACAGGATAAACAGCCATGTTGTTATAGTGGGTGAGAGCGGGAGCGGCAAATCGAACCTTGCGAGGCTTCTCATAAAGGAATTACATGAAAAGGGAGTCAGGATATTGCTATTCGACCCGCACAATGAGTATGTTGATCTTGCAGAGACCATCTCTGCAGATCTGTATGATGCTGCTAACTCCTGGATTAATATAATGGATATCGGTGAGATGAACAAAGAGGAGAAAAGCAGCGAGGTTACAAAGATGCTTAAGAAGACATTCCGCCTCGGCGATGTGCAGTCTTACATCTTATACAGATGCATTTGGTACACGTACCATATTGCAGAAAGCAATGGGAGCATCCCGAATATCAAAAACCTGATGTATTCGATACGGGCTTTCATAAGAAAATCTTCTGGACAGGAGTTAAGGACATTAGAATCCCTTGAGAGAAGGCTCGCGCTTCTTGACAATGGGAAGAATGGCAGAGAAGTCGGAATCTCGAAGGCAATGGAAAAAAATGCGATCTTCCTTCTTTCAGGCCTGCACACCAACGAGTCCCAGTCATTATATCTTGAGGGTATGCTCAAGCGCATATATTCAAGGATGCTGCTAATGGAAAAAAGCGATTCTGGAAGGATATGCATAGTTGTAGACGAGGCAGAGAAATTGGGTGAAGAATCAATAATTGGCAAGATAGCTTCTGAAGGCAGGAAGTATGGGATAGGGATAATGGCAATAGCTCAAAGAGCCAAGAGCATAGACAAGGATCTTAGGAATAATGCTGCGGTATTTGTATCCTTCTGCCAACGGGAGCCGGAAGAGCTCAATTATGTTGCCAACTTCATTGCTGGAGGAAACGAATCTAGGAGATTTATAGAGGTAAAAAAAGCGCTGAGATGCTTAAGATGCGGCTTTGGAATATTCAGCTCATTCGAAGAAGAGCCGTGCATAATAAGGTTCAGGATTGCTAAAAAAGGCAGGAGGACTATTCCGTATATCCTTGAAGGCGCCCTGCTCAGTCCTTTATTAGAGATGCATATATGCAATCTTCTTTCGAAGGAAGGCTATTCAGATAGTGAAATCAAATCTGCACTATCCAGAATGGTGGAGGAGCGCAGTGTAGTTAGTCATGAGATTGAGTCTGGGCGTTTAAGTGGCAGATGGTATCTTCGGTCTGGGCTCAACAGTCCAGAACATGATGTCTGCGTTGCATTGGTCAGCAATGTCCTTAAGGAATGTGGGATCAGAAACTACGTATACAACAAAGCTTATGGTCCAGATATAATTGCATTTTACAATGGAAAGAGGATAGCCGTGGAGTACGAGACAGGGAAGAAAAATATCGAGAAAAGCATTGCTATGCTGCGGTCCAGGATGAAGGAATATGATGACGTGCTTCTAATAGCTAATAATAAGGCAGTGGATGAATATGTTGGAAAAGGACTCGCTGCTGTAAGCATATCCACGTTCTTTGAGAAAAACGCTGGAGAGATAATTACTCTCTTGATGTCTTCCAGTATGGAATCAGGATTATCTTCCCTGGATCATCAATAAAGAAGCCCTCGTGCTCTACAGTTACATAACCTTTCTTCTCAGCTTTGCCTTCGAGTCCTGCAAGAGTATTCTTAGAACTGAGAGTCCCGCAGAAGATGTTGTTCCCTTTGATTGAAAGTATGTGTATGTGCCCAATGAAAAGGTAGCCTTTTGTGAAACGATATTTAATTCGAGTTAATAAAGCCAGCATGTCTGGGATGATCCAGGGGCTTAGCTTTGAGACAATATTTCCAATTACAGAGCCCATCTTCTCAGCACTCTTGTACTTCTCGATATTGCCATGGAAGAATAGCATGTTTCCGATGCGGAATGAGAATAAGCTTATCCCATTCATGAAGTCCATCGAATGGAGATACTGTTCCAGCTCCTTGTCAGCACCGTAGTCATTGTCCCCTAGAAGCAGGATAGTATCTTTTATAGGGAAATGATGCGAGTATTTCTCAAGGAACTCCTTGTAAAGATCGATTGTCTTCTTATTGCCTATCATTGAATCCACATTATCTCCAAGAAGAACTATGTTATCTGGGCTCTCCCTATGTATTATCTCGAAGATTCCAGAGCAGGACTTATCTGGATAGTGTGCATCTGATATTATGAGAAGCTTCATTCTTGCACCATTGACTCAGAGACATATATTCCATATCATATTATAAATTGCTTCATGTTGGTAGTGATCTGATTGGATGGAGTACAAAGAGCTTGGGAAGAGTGGAGAGAGGGTGTCTTCCATAGGCATGGGAACATGGAAGCTTGGGATGAATCCTGAGATTGAGATACGGGCACTCAGAAAAGGATTGAACCTTGGTATAAATGTGACATCCTCCCACCCGTAAACGGTGTGGGCTTCCTCTGCGTCATGCAATCACTGCATCCCGCAAAGGATGTGTTTTATCGGTTCTCAGTTCCTCGAGGACTGCCTCCTGTCGAGGTCTTGCATCCTCTCCCTGAGCGTGACTTCCCCTCTGTCCGAGGGTAGCTCTATTGAGTATGTTTATTGATGCGTTTATGTCCCTGTCCA
>JAJZJV010000024.1 GCA_021809925.1 Microcaldota archaeon
GCTCTCTTCTCCAGAAGCATATGCACTATTCGTTGCCTTTGTAAGCGAGCTGCCATTGTATACAATATTTATTCTGGCCTTGCCTCTTTTCTCAACAATTGTTCTTGAAAGGCTTCCAGTTATCGCTTTTTCTCCGCAATTGTGCAGCATGTTGATCTCAACATCTGAGCTCTCTCCAGCAACTATTGTCTGAAACGGTGCCATCATAACCTCTCTTTCGGGAAGCGATGCGAACCATTCAAAGATCTCCACCTTGGATCTCTTGCCAACATTTATCACAATCTTTACGGGAAGGTTCTTATCTGCAATAAATAGCATCTTGATATTTGCATTTTCACCTTCATTTATCTCTACACATATATTGCTATCTGCTCCTTCCATTATGAAATTGGCTATCTTTCCTTCAACAGTATCGTGCTCTCTCTCCTTCCTCTTCTTCTCTGCCTTCTTGATCGTTATAAATTTGCCGGATGAAGTTACACCAGATCCTGTTATAACTGCATCGAATTTAATTCCAGTCTTTTTCTCTATCTCTGCAGCCATTTCAAGGGCATCTTTCTCCAGGCTTTCTTCACAAGCAGGTATCTCCAGCTTGAAGTTGTATCTTTTATACAGTTCCTTGGCTTCAAACGGTAGCCTCTTGTACTCCTCAGCAGCCTCTACAAATAAGTTATCATAGGAATTCAAGAAAATCACCGTGACTTTATTAGCCTACAGATCCGGACATATCTAGCTTCACTAACCTCTTCAGTTCCAATGAGTATTCCATTGGGAGTATCTTTGAAAGATCGTTTATGAAGCCAAGAACTATCATCGCTATTGCATCGCTCTCCGGTATTCCTCTTGACATGAGGTAAAAGACCTCGTCCTCGCTGATCTTTCCGACCTTTGCCTCATGGCTTATCATCGCATCGTTTCTCTGTATGTCTGCATACGGGAAGGTATTCGTCTTTGCTTTCTCATCAAGCAAAAGCGCATCGCATGTCGTGTTTACCTTGGCATTTTCCGCATCTTTTGCTATGTAGACCATGCCTCTAAATGTTGTAAGTCCGCTTCCTTTCGAGACGCTCTTAGAAACCATCCTTGAAGTAGTATCGGGGGCAAGATGGTATACCTTTCCTCCAGAATCTTGTACTTGCCCCTCTCCGGCAAGAGCTATGGAGAGAATTTCTCCCTTGGCATTTCTTCCCTTCAGATATATGCTAGGGTACTTCATGTTGACCTTGCTGCCTATATTCGCATCTATCCACTCAACATGTGCATCCTCTTCGGCATGCGCCCGCTGTGTGACTAGATTGTAAACATTTCTTGACCAATTCTGTATTGTAACATATCTTATGTGTGCGCCTTTCATCGCAACAAGTTCTACAACCGCAGAGTGCAGAGCGTTTGCCGCATACACTGGAGCTGTGCAATTATGCACTGCTACTCCACCTGCAACATAACTCTCATCCTCTTCCACACTAAAATTATAAACAGGAAGATCTTCTACATTGTCATACGATATCTCTTTTATCGGCACAAATGCATAATCTCCAATTATCTTCGTGTAAGATGAAGTGGTCTTTATCTGCCTCATTTGCATTAAGATATTCCCTCTTGCTTCTGGCATATCCAAAGGAGCATCTACTCCTGAGGATGACATGACACTTGCAAACGAACTCAGATTTTCGCCACCAACATATACACAGTACATTGTATGCCGATTTCCCGTGCGCTTCTGCATATTTATGGATGCAAATATATTTTTTCGCAATAACAATCTCTTAACTTTTCTAGCAAGATCTTCTGATATTGTATTTAACCTAAACATCCTCTTTGCTCCGTAATCGTAATTCACATTCATCAAACTTCCATCTCCTCTCCATAATCCTTTAATCAATTCTGCCTGCTTTTCTAAGCTTTCATGCATTACCCATGTTGGTATTGTCTTATTGGCTGCCCCATTGCCAAATTGCTGTTTGAAAAATCTAGCTGCCATTGTGGAGCAAAGCACTACTCCAATGCCTCCTTTATACTCCTCTTGTACTATTGGGTTCTTCCCGAAATACCTGTGAATAAGCGCAATTACGTCATCAATATACTCTTTCTCTCCAACATTGAATGTAAAGGTCAGATAATTGCCATCCCCATTGCCAATAATGCCTCCTTCTGCAAGGTAATACCCAATCAATCTGAAAAAGTCTTTATCTGTTTTAAGTATTAACTCTCTTTCACCACCATTATTTCCAAATGGCATTACAAAAGTTCTTTCTTCCTTTTCATCAATACTCCTATCTATAGGGATCGCTAGATAATCTCCTTTTCTGAGCGTATCTGCCCTTATCCATTCCGGATTCCAATTGAGGTTCTTGTACTCCTCTTTTTCTTTCCTGACTGCAAGAAACGGATGCTCATCCGTAGCTTTTATGGTTGTTGACGTATCTCCAAAATATCTTATTTTGTAGAGCTTGCCAGTATGTGGTCTTACTTGCGTATGGTATACTTTTTTGTATCTTCCACTGTGTGTAAGTACATATTCACCAACAGTTATCTTTTCTATGGATTTTGTTCCATCTGGTGTATCTATCTGAGTTCCTGAGACAAAGCATCCTTCGATGTATACAACATCAGCTCCCTCATCCGCTACAATCAGCGTCCTCTCAAACTGGCCTGATTTCTCAGCGTTTATTCTGAAGTAAGCATTAAGCGGCATGGGTGCCTTGACTCCTTTTGGTATATATATAAAAGATCCTCCAGACCACGCAGCAGTATTAAGCGCAGCGAACTTGTTGTCTGTGGATGGTATCACGCTTCCGAAGAACTTCTTTATGAGCTCTGGATACTTCTTCACCGCAGTGTCTGTATCTGTAAATATTATTCCAAGCTTATCGAGCTCTTCATTGACATGTGAATAAACAACAGAGGAATCGAACTGCGCCTCTGCTCCTGCGAAGAACTTTCTCTCAGCTTCCGGAACTCCAAGCTTGTCGAACGTTCTTTTGATATCTTCTGGAACATCCTCCCATTTCTTTGCTTCCTTGGCCTTGGGGTTCCTGTAGTAATAAATGTCATTGAAGTCTATATCACTAAGGTCTGCTCCCCACGTTGGCATCGGCTTGCTCTCGAATATCTTATAGGCAGTGAGCCTCTTCTCGAGCATCCATTCCGGCTCTCCCTTTATCTTCGAGATCTTCCTGATCACCTCTTCAGAAAGGCCTTTCTCAAACTCGTCGTACTCTATCCTCTCGCTAAATCCATACCTTTCAACATACTCTTTGGAATCGACGATTCTTGCAACTTCTTCACTTGCCATATTATCCCCACTTTATATCTCAAGGTTCTCTGCTTTTGAGAACCTGCAACCAAAAGGATTCATCTTATTGCAGATCGTGCATAAGCACATATCTACAGAACCCTCCTCCTTCTTGAATATCCTGCCAGCATAATGCTCTATCATCTTTTTATCGAGCATCTCCTCAATAGCTAGAACTTTCTTCGAACATTTGCCGCTTATATACTTGCTTACTGCAGCCTGCGCTATCCCAAGATGCTTCGCTATCTCCTCTTCTTTTATCTTGTATTTGTTCTTCAGCTCCTTGGCTATCGCTGACCTGATTGCAGGTATAACTTCCTTAGCTGCGTGCTCATATTCATTGCTCAATCCATCTCCTATAACTGAGTTATAATCAGTATTTACTTATTAATCTTTAAATAAGTATGTACTAAGAGGAGAACCATAACTCTATTGTAAACATACAATAATCTTACCGTCTGAGGCCCATTTTTACCCTATTAAATAGTAATTTAAATCTGAGCATCAAGAGATATCATGATCAAATGGCTTCAGCCGCTACCGCTCAAAGGCTTGGATCTCCTCTACAGGCGTCTATTGTTGCTGCCCAAAGGTCAGAAGGCAGAGAAACAGTGCTGGCAGCAAACCATGCACTAGCTAATCAATACACATCCTTAAAGGCTTCTATGGACAAGCTTCTAAATCCGGAGTCACGACTCAATGCCGAAAGCCGTGAATTTTCTGAGATGATCAACAGGGTTAATTCACTCAACATACTTCTTGGCGCCGAAGCCCGCCTGATATATAATCATCTTGACAATAATGGAAAGAGAGAACTATCCAAGATAATAGACAGCGCCAATGGAATGTTCAATACTCTTGGAGAAAAGTACCGGAATGTTGTGAAAATAACCGATGCTGGTGTTGATTACTCCCACATCGAAGGAGAGAGGGGAAGAAGACTGATGCAAAATATCACAGAGGTCGGCAATAATCCCGGCAAGGAGAAGAGGGCTTCTGCAGAGCTCTCCGAAGCACTTTCAAGAGTCTTCGAAGGAACAACCTACATTAGCAGCACAGGAATAAGCGGATATGCCAATAGCATTGTCAAGAAATATAAGAATGTGCCCAGCGAGAACCTGAGCCATAGGCATCTGACCGGTGCGTTAAGAGCAGAACCAATATATGATAATATACATCCTCCATTATCTGCAGGCATCGAACACAATGTCACTCCAAATGTTGCCGGGTTAAAAAGAGGTGCAGGCAATGCAGAAACCATCACGCAACCGCAGGAAGTTCTTCCTTCACGCGTCTTGGAAAGGATAAAAGCAGTCAAGGGAGGATATCCCAGAGCAACTCTCGAGAGACTTGCAAAGAGCTCAGATAACCCACAGGTACTAGATGCCCTTGCGGATAAGAGCGAGCACTTAAAGGCTCTAGTCGCAGGAAATCCCAGAATATCAGCGGATAGACTCAGAGAGTATGCAAACTCCCAGATATTGCCTGTATTGATGGCTGTAGCAGGAAACAGGAATACCCCAACTGACTCTCTGGAAGAACTTCAGAAGAAAGGCAGAAGCGGAGCACTATTTAACAAAGTATCAAAAGAGCTTGAGAAACGAAAGAGCGAAGCATCAGGTACTGCTGGTTCAAGAGCCAAGAGAAGGGCGAGGCCACAAGAAGCAGATAAGGCTGCATGAGCATCTAAGCTTTTCCTAGAAAGGTTTTTAATTTCCGGATTAGATATTTGTACCTTATACTGGTGTTTCATTGAAAGCATCCGATCTGTTTATAGAATGTCTAGAGAATGAAGGTGTAAAGCACATCTTCGGAATGCCTGGGGAAGAGACGATAAGCATAATGGGTTCCTTGATCGATTCAAAGATAGAGTTTCTGCTTACAAGGCATGAGCAGGCAGCTGCTTTCATGGCAGACATACACGGCAGATTGACAGGAAAAGCTGGAGTATGTCTCTCTACTCTCGGTCCCGGAGCAACAAATCTGATAACAGGCGTTGCGAATGCCAATCTGGACAAGTCGCCAATAGTTGCGATCACAGCACAGGCTGGAAGAGAGAGAATGCATAAGGAATCGCACCAATACATTGATTTAGTGAAGATGTTTCATCCTGTAACAAAATGGAATATAAGCATAAGGTCTGCACAGAGCATACCTGAGCTTGTCAGAAAATCCTTCAGGATAGCTGAAATGGAGAAGCCGGGAAGCGTTCATATAGAGGTGCCAGAGGATGTTGCAGACAGCGCTCTGGATCACGAAGCGCCTCTTCCTGTAAAAAGCGCTCCAATATACCATCCAGACAAGAGCGAACTGGAAAGGGCAGCAGAAGAGATAAGGAAGGCAGAGCATCCGATGATACTTGCGGGAAATGGGGTAATAAGGGCAAATGCATCAAAGGAGCTGATAGCATTTGCAGAAGCAAACAATATACCTGTTGTAAATACTTTCATGAGCAAGGGAGTAATACCCCATGACAATGAGCTCTCTTTATTTACGATAGGGCTCCAGGTAAAAGATTATGCTCTCTGTACATTTGACAAAGCGGATGTGGTAATAGCTGTAGGCTACGACTTCGTTGAGTATAGCCCTTACAAATGGAATCCACACAAAGACAAGAAGATAATACACATAGATTCAAGGAGAAGCGAGGTAGACTCTTTCTACTCGCCAGGCGTTGAGCTGATAGGCGACATAAAACTGAGCCTGGGCAAGCTTATGGAAGAGACCGGCTTCGACAAGAAGTATGAATATGCAAGCAGGATAAGAAAACTCCTTCTCGAAGAGTTTAGCCTTGAGACAAGCGCCCACGGCATGCCAGTCAAGCCACAAAGAATAATAAAAGGGATAAGGGAGGCTCTTGGAAAAGAGGATATTGTTGTATCTGATGTAGGCATGCATAAGCTCTGGGTTGCAAGATTCTTTCCAACATACACGCCAAACACTGTACTGATCTCAAATGGTCTAGCATCAATGGGTTTCGGGCTTCCAGGAGGGATAGCTGCAAAGCTTGCCAAGCCTGACAAGAAGGTTGTCGTAGTTACCGGAGATGGCGGCTTCATGATGAACTCGCAGGAGATAGAGACTGCGAAGAGATTTGGCACAGATCTCACCATAGTGCTCTTCAGGGATGGAAAGCTTGGCTCTATAGAGATGAAGCAGAAGCAGCGTCAACTTAAGAAGGAGATAGGGATCGTATTCGGAAATCCGGACTTTGTAAAGTATGCAGAGAGTTTCGGTGCGAATGGCTTCAGGATCGAGAAAGCAGATGAGACAGAGGATGTGATTAAGGAAGCAGTAAGGACAAAAGGAGTCAATCTTGTCGAGATACCTGTAGATTACAGCGAGAACCACAAGCTGATAAGCAGGCTTGGAACTTTATCATGCCCAATATAATCAATGATTTATTATCTTAAGCCTGACATTGCCTTCAAGTGCTGATAGCTCGGCGCTTCCTCCGATAGGGAATGTAATCTTTGGTTCTGTGTGCCCGAAAGAAGCATCAGCTATTACTGGCACTCCTTCAAGCTCTTCCTTTCTCCTTATTATCTTGTCAAGAAGTTCCGGCTTCATTCCAGACCTTTTCTGGAATCTACCTATAATTACTCCAGCCAGCTCATCGCCGCCTTTCTGCTGCAGCAATGACTGGAGATCCCTATCAAAGGTCTGTGGATTAGTCCCTAAATCATCTTCTACAAAAAGAATCCTTCCTGAAAGCTCAGGCATGAACTCGGTTCCGTGGAGAAGGTTTAGCGTGCAAAGGTTTCCCCCTGCACTCTCTCCAACAGCCTCCCCTCCAGATATTACGTTATAACCTGGGTTCCTGATAAACTCTCTCTTTTCCTGGTCAAGGAACCATTCATCATCGCTCCATTCATTAGATTGTAAGACTGGAAAAGGCCCATCTTCGAAGAGGCATCTCTTGAAATATTCTATAGTATAATCGAGCCCTCTCTTCATGCCAAACGTTGAGAAGTGCGGTCCAGAGTAATTCACTAATCCTGCAACTGAGTAAAAGGCATTGTTTAATATGCTAATATCAGAGTATCCGCAGAACACCTTCGGATTATTCTTTATCTTCTCGTAATCAATGTATCTGAGGAGCTGGTTTGAGTTGAAGCCGCCTATGACTGTCAAAATTCCCTTAACATTCTTATCTTCGAATGCTTCCTCCAAATCAGAGACTCTTGACTCTATTGAAGAGGATACAAAATCATCCTTTTCCATTACATGTTCTCCAAAACTGATCTTCAGTCCCATGGCTTCGAGGTTGGCTTTTGCTATATCTATTGTCTCCTGCCCAAGCATCGCCATGCTTCTTGCCGGGGCAATAACCCGTATCTCATCTCCTTCCCTCAACTTCTCAGGAATCATAAAATCCCCAGTTATGATACATTAGGGTTCGGCGATTTGCCTTTAAGTATCTTTCCTGCAAAGGCTCCAATAAAAGCAAGAATCAACATAGGGACAAAAGCGTATATAATAAAATAAGGCCGATATCCAATCTTTTCTACTGCAGATCCCAAAAGCCAAATAGAAAGCCAGACTATACTGCCAAATGTAACAATGTAAAAAATACTCTTGGCCAAATCTGCATCGCTTACCTTCACATTAATTCCAAGGACGAGTCCCAAGAGCAAAGGTGCAAATAAGAATCCTACGACTCCGAAAGAGAGATCAAAAATAACTGCCATTCCGACCAAGACTATTCCGAGTGGTATAATAAGAACCGGAGTTATCTTTTCTACCGTCTTTCCATGTTCAATGAATCTCTGAACTTCATTATGCGCCGGTCGTAATAATAAAGGTACTTTCTTCTGATTTTCTATCTTTTTTCCATCCACAACTAGATAAATATCTGGCCCAATCTTCCACATTAGTTCTACTTCATGTTTCTCTAAGTCTCCAACACTAAACTTATACAATAATGCTGTTGTCTTAGATAATGTGGCATATTTTACTGCTTCTGAACTAGATGCCTTCAATTTGTCATATACTATCTCCTTGCCATCGACAACTACCCTAAATTTAGCGGTGAGCATTGAGTAATATGCTTCTATGGTGTGTTTTTCTCTTTCTCCTACAATTGCTTTTATTTCCACCATAAATGACACTATTTGTCTATCATCCAACTTTCCTGTTCTTTCTCTTTATTGCAGAGATCTCATCATTTAATTCTCTGTCTTCATCTGTAAGGAGATAATCGAACTTGTATCTGAGAAGGCGCTCATTCTCATCGTTCATGAATGTATACAATGTTTCATTCTCCTTGATCTGTCTTCCAAAAGTAACATCTTCCATTGAGACTGCAATACTATCTCCCTTCTTTGCTTCTTGGACAGGAGCTCCATTGTTCTGCATCTCCTTTATCCTTCCAACTATCTCTCCATTTCCATTCATCATTAGGTAAGATGGTTTTATCTTTCCCCTAGTTATATCTATACCAAAGACTGCGGGATGCGACATTCTGAAGCAGCTATTTGGCAGTATGAGTGCTTCACCCGGAAAGACCAGGGCCTTTTCAGCACTATCTCTTTCCTTCTTCTTTGCACTATCGAGCCAAGCCTTGTAATCATCTATTATCTTGTAAATAATGCTGCTGTTGATTATATCTACTGCAGCAGTCTCGCTTTCCATCTTTGCTTCATCATCTATATTAACATTGAATGCAAGGACAACTGCGCTGTAAGGATCTATCGATCTCATCGAGAATGCATCGACTATGTCTCTCTTGTTCACATTCCCTAGTCCCTTCCTGCCTATGTTCACATTCTCATTCTTCAGCAGCCTCGATATTGCCTCAAGCGTGCCTATTGTGTCTGTTTTTAGTATGATTCCATTCTTATCTGTCTCAAATACTTCCTTCAATTCGGCAGAGATCTCTTTTTCATAGTCCTCATTATCTGTTGAAAGAACCAAAGATCCGGATAATGCCTCTTCGAGACCACTTCCGCTTATCTTGATTCCGGCAGCTGCACTCACAGAGTCTATGTAATAGAACTTGCTTGATGATTCCCTAAGCTCTTGCAGCGCCTTTGGCTTCAGCAAGGCCTTAATCTTTGCCTTTCCTATGCCTTTCTCTGTAGCAAACGCTATTGTATCATTTACCTTAAGCGTACCGCTATAAAGTATGACATCTGCAGTAGATCCAAGCCCTCTTTCCTCCTTTTTCTCTATTATGCTTCCTTTTCCAGGCCCATTAACTTCTATATTCAGGTTTGCCTCAAGGAATCTCTGTGACAATCCTGTTGCATACATCAGGAGCTCTGCAATTCCCTCTCCTGTTCTTGCGCTAAGCGGTACAATCACGACCTCGTTCTTGAAATCCTTAACTCTATCGAACCTCTCACTGCTGAATCCAACCTCGCTCAGCTTTCCAACAAGCTCGTAAAGCTTTGTCTCAAGCTGTTCAACTACCATAGGCCTTTGCTTCGCTATTGATTCTGTGAACGAGGTTGTATTCTGCTTGATCCATCCTGTCATCAAGTCTATCTTATTCGCAGCAACTATGAAAGGGGTCTTGTACTCTTTGAGTATCTCTATGGCTTCATATGTCTGCGGCTCGAAATTCTTGGATATATCAACAACGAGTATTGCCAGATCTGCAACAGATCCCCCCCTCTTCCTAAGATTTGTAAATGCCTCGTGCCCAGGCGTATCTATGAAAAGCAGCCCTGGAATAGTGATCTTTGCACCCATCTTCTTCAGAAGGGGGCCGCATATCTTTTCTATTATCTCGATAGGCACCTCACTGGCTCCAATATGCTGTGTAATGCCTCCGGCTTCCTTGTTTGTTATTGCTGTATTTCTTATCTTGTCAAGAAGCGAAGTTTTCCCATGATCTACATGGCCCATTACAACTATTATTGGCTGCCTTATCATGAATATCACTATGCCTACATATACTAAGTAAACCGAATAATAATATAATGCTTGCAGTTTACGTTGCAAGATCCTGCAAAACCTCCCGGCTCAACTTTTTAGCGATGAATATCATTAACCTTATTTCTACCCTTTTCCTTTCCCTTTAAATAGAAGTATGTTATCGCGAAACAGAGCGCGATGATTGGAATTGTAAATACTCCAAGAACTCCTGCAAGAATACCAAACGTTATCAATGCAAGCACGACTATGAGAATTGTTATTCCGATGTTCATATTGTTTCCCCATTCAAATTCAATTTGTTTATAGAATTTTCATCTCTAAATTCATCTAATACTAATACCTCCCCATTCATCTTATGTTGCTCAATGTTTGTTATCTGCTTATACGATAATACTGATGCCAACATAACCCAGATAGCAAGAAAGGCAGAAGCAAAAGCAGTAGTAATATTACTTATTATATAATAATCACTTGATGTAGAGACAAAAACTCCAACGGTATTCGTAATTGTCTCTAATATGAGAAATATAATAAAAATGACAACTAAAACTACAAAGACCGACAACACTTGTCTTTTTGTGGCTATCCAACTACTCTTCAAAGAATTTATTGCATTATCTTTACTAAATATTGTGATGGGGAGAGCAATAAACAATCTTATCAAAGCATAGATTGCATACAATAAAAGTACATTATTTATCCAGAAGTATGATGGATCAACATGGATAGTCAAACTTGTCGGATGTGTAATTATAATCTCGAATAGGGCTAGTAGTAAAACCGGTCCAAATGCAATTATTCCAATCAATATTATGGTTTTTATGCTTATTGCATATCTGCTTTTAATTATAGAGGATAATTTGTCTGTTCTATGATCTTTCTCATAAAATGCGCTTACCATAATTGCAATCATTGTTATCTGCAGCATTAGGAATCCAATTGTTACTATTATAAAGTATTTAATTATATAACTGGCAATTGATGTTGAAGCTGATGGATGTATAATGCTTTCTATAATGGCTATTAATATATTTATTATTACATAAATGGATGAAAGTTCTGCTATGCGCTTATTCTTAAATGGCATGAATAATGATTCTGACAATATACTCTCAATGCTTATGTTGTTCATTTATTTACCTTATTACCTTTCCATAAAACCATACTAAGATTAGAATTATTACTATTACAAGAACGGAGAGAATATCCCAGATCCACCCTCCAAACGGATTCAACTTGCTACTTGCTTCTGGGTTTGTAGTGTTGGGAATCGCATAGCTTACAGTCTTTGTAGTATTACCAAAGAACTCAGTCTTATTTCTATTTCCAGTCAAGGCTATGTTTGCATAAGGGTCAGGAATCCCAACAGTAACTGTAGCATAATTATTACTTGGGAAAACTCTGAGATCATATGCACCTTCTCCAGTATCTCCTCCAAAAGTAAATACTGAAGGGAATGGCTTAATTGTGCCATTGTCGTTATAAAATATCCACATATCTTTGGCATTCAGCGAGTTGAATGTCATATTCTGTCCATTAATACCTCCAAATACAAACTCAAAATCATAGATATTACCAACAAGCCCTAATTGGAAAGGCGTTATCAAAAAATAACTAGAGTTGACATGGCTTAAATTAAGAATTGTTGTATTATATATGTAAGTTTTATTATTCATCTTATAACCAAACTTTATATAAGCATGATTATCCTGCACTATGGTATGTATATCTGAACAATATACAAACGGCAATGAATAATGTCTCCAACTCATCTCTGGGTAACTGGATATGCCGTAACTTCTATTCATACCTGCTAACTTCTTAACCATATCAAGTGAGTAAACATCCCTTGACACAAAATAACTCTGATTTGAAGTATTGAATGCTATACTATCCTGAAGCCAATAAGTCTCGTTTGTATTATTCTCTAAATTTACCTGAAGATTTACATTTAACTGCAATGTAGAAATATAAGCAGATCCATCATTATATTCAAGTAATGAAGGATTATATGCAGAGATAGCTGTAATATTAACACAACCATACACTGCATTTGTCGATATTGGATCTGGTGTTAATTGCTTTACTGTCCAGTTGCCATTCAAGAATGAAGTATCATTCGTACTTAAATTATCTGTTACTCCGTAACTAACTACTCCATACGGATTTGCATTCTGCCTTATATTAATTGAAAGACTGGCAAATATCTCCGAGGTGAGAGTAATATTCAATACTAAAAACACGAGCAGAATTAGTCTATACTTCTTAAACATCATTATCACTAATCTTGTGTCGCGACATCCTCCCACCCGTAAACGGTGTAGGCTTCCTCTGCGTTTTGCAGAGAATGTGTTTTATCGGTCAGCGAGACCTTCTCTTTCGAGACTTTTTGGCAGAAGTTATGGCGAACAGGCACGCAGCCTATGGGAACCTCTTTACTCGCAGGGTCTGTCCTACCGCGTTCCTGTTTGAACATATTATCAACATTCATATTTATATGCCGTTCTGCGGTTCGCTCTCATCCCACCGCTAAAGCATGTGGGATTTCCCGCTCATGGTGTTAAGAGATTATTATAGGTTATGTTGTTTTTAATTTCTATCCCGATCCGTTAACCCAATTATTGTAGTTGTCTATAAATGAAGAATTGCCTATGAGATATTTTCCAGGATTTATTCCATACACGCTAGATATATTGGCTGTAAGGTTATACCATCCACTCCCTTCCCAATTCAATGTTCCATCCGGATTTGCCTGATATGGGTCTGATTTTGTTCTGGCGTTTCTTGTATCATATCTACAGTTCGTGTTTTTTAAATACCTTCAAGTAAAACCACAGTATAACCAAAATGATAACAATAACAACTGCAGACAATATGTCTAACATCCACCCTCCCAAAAGTTTATCTGTACTGTGAAACCGGTTTAAAGTATTTGGCAATGTATTATTGATCGTCTCGCTGGAGTTACCAAAGAACTCCGTTTTATTTCCTGTTCCGGTAAGCGCTATATTGACATATGGATCAGGTTGTCCTACCATCACTGTCGCATAATTATTACTTGGAATCACTCTGAGATCATATGCTCCTTCAAGGGTATCCATCCCATAAGTGAAGACAGAAGGAAAAGGTCTGAACGTTCCATTTTCTTCATAGAATATCCACACATTCTTTGCATCCAACGAAGTAAAATTTGTGTTATCTCCATCAATACCTCCAAATGTAAATTCTAAGTCATAAGCTGTGTGTATTGGGGTTGCTTTGAAAGGAGTTATTAATAGATGTGAATTATTTGAAGTCACATTAAGGATTGTAGTATTAAACACAATGTTTCTATTATTAATTGAATAACTAAACTCTATTTTTGGGTGATTATGATAATTACTTAAGCTAATTTCTGAGCAGTAAAGAAAAGGCAATGTATACTGGTTCCATATTACGTAAGATTGGGTTGATCCATTAAGTTTTTCTCCATATGTGGCATTTCTAAACAGATTCAGCCAAAATATTTCACTTGCTATAGAATAACTCTGATTGGACGTATTAAATTGAATAACATTCTGTAACCCGTAAGTGTAATTAGTATCATTTTCCAGGATTGCCCGCAGATTAACATTTAGCTGCAAAGTAGATATATACGCCGCTCCGTAATAATTAATACTATGTAAAACAGGATCGTATGCTGAGATTGAAGTAATATTTACACAACCGCGAACCGCATTGGTTTCTGTTTGCTTAAATATTATCTGGCTCATGTTAAACGCATTGCCAGAGTAAA
>JAJZJV010000025.1 GCA_021809925.1 Microcaldota archaeon
GAGGTTATTGAGAGCTGCTGAACTAAATTATATAAGGGAGATAGCAAGGGCGGTAAAGGAGAATGATCCGCGATGGGCTGCAAGATATTGGCATCTCCTTGGGGACTTTTACAGCAGCTTGAACAATAGAAAGAAGGCTGCTTTCGCTTATGGGAGAGCGATATCAGCTACAAGGAGAGCGGATGAAGCAAGGAAGTTCATTCAGGAACAAACTTGAAGTGATAGTAAATAAGACCTTCTTCTCCGTCCACATCCATCCTTCTGAATGCTGACTTCACTCTCATCCCTATATTCACACCTTTTCCGTCGTCTATTATGTGGCCTTCTACAAGCGGGCCTTCATCCAGTTTAATTATGCCAACAGTATAAGGAGCGCTGTCCTTGAATGCATCTGTTGGAACATGTATCTTGGAGTAGGAATAAACTTCCCCTGTTCCATTAAACTTCTTACTCTGCATCTTTGATTTCCTTCCGCAATCCTTGCATACCAGCCTTGGAGGGAAGTAGGCTTTTCCACAGTTGGTGCATTCATTCCCAACCATGTTGTATCTTGAATTTATCTTTCTCCATAAACTTGCTGAAGATCTTTCCATAAACATCACCAATCAATTATGCCTCTTCATAACATGCACAACAGATGTTGCACCGCTGCCACCGACATTGTGGGTCACGCCTATCTCAGCCCCATTGACCTGCCTTTCCCCAGCTTCACCCCTGAGCTGCAATGTTACTTCCACAGCCTGCTTAATTCCAGTAGCACCAACAGGGTGTCCGCATCCCTTGAGTCCTCCGCTCGTATTCACAGAGATCTTTGAATTGAGAGTGGTTTCCCCGTCTTCTATTGCCTTAGCCGCCTGGCCTTTCTTGTAGAATCCCATATCCTCCATTGCAAGAATCTCTGCTATTGTGAAGCAATCATGCACCTCAAGCACATTGACATCTTTCGAAGATATTTTTGCCTGCCTAAACGCATCTTCAGCAGCGATTTTGGTCGCCTTGATTTCAGTTATCTTATCCCTATCTGAGAGTCCAAGAGTATCGCTTGCCTGCGCGCTTCCTATTATATGAATAGGCGTATCTGTATATTTCTTTGCTATCTCTAGAGGAGCAAGGATCACAGCTGCAGCACCATCGGATATTGGTGAGCAATCAAGTATTCTCAACGGATCAGCAACGACCTTTGAGTTCAATATGTCACTGATGGTGAATTTTTTGTGGAATTGCGCGTACTTGTTTTTGCACGCATTATCATGGTTCTTGACTGCAACACTGGCCATCTGCTCAACAGTAGTACCGTATTCATACATATGTCTTCTTGCCATCAATGCATATAGTCCTGGAAAAGTAATACCTTGTGAAAGTTCCCATTCCTGGTCACCGGCTCCTCCGAGTGCCGTGGTAGCTTCAGTAGATGTAGCATCAGTCATCTTCTCAACTCCGCCAACAGCAACAAGGTTGTACATGCCGCTAGCTACAGCCATGTAGCCTTGCCTCAATGCACTGCCTCCGCTTGCGCATGCATTTTCTATTCTGACTGCAGGAATGTTCTTGAATCCAAGCTGGTCTGCAAGAAGAGCTGCGACATGCTCCTGCCCTATGAATCTGCCTGAAGCCATGGTTCCTCCATAGACTATCTCCACATCTTTACTCTCAACATTCGCATCTTCAAGAGCTGCCAGGCCTGCCTCGGCCATGAGTTCCCTTAATCCCGATTCCCATCTCTCTCCAAACTTTGTAAGTCCGACTCCGATTATAGCTACATCTCTCATCATAAACACTTATTTTTTCTTGATAGATCCTCTGCTCTTGAGATAATTCGAATAATCGATATAAACCTTGTTCTTGCTTATCATCTCATGTACCTTATCGCTTCTCTTTCTCTTCTCTTCTATTGCCTCCCTGACTTCTATCGCGAATGAGTCGCTTCCTGCGCCAGAACCGAAGCTGGTTACTAGTATCTTCTCTCTAGGCTTTGCGTGGTCCAATGTGGCTGCAAGCCCTATCAACGAGGCTCCTGAGTAGGTATTACCTATCACAGGAGTTATCAGCCCATGCTCTATCTGTTTCATCTCAAAGCCTAGCTTTTTTGCAACCAATATAGGAAACTTCCCGTTTGGCTGGTGGAAGACTGCATAATCAAAATCGTTCGCTTTCATCCCTGTTTTCTCAAAAAGAAGCTCTGTCGCTTTTGTTATATGCCTGAAATAGCCAGGTTCTCCTGTAAACCTTCCTCCGTGAGATGGAAATCCTGCACCCTCCCTCCTCCAGAAATCAGGAGTGTCAGATGTGTAGCTTACTGTAGTTATTAGCTCCGCTATCTGCTCCTTTTTCTCCTTCCCTATTATGAATGCTGCGCCTCCTGCGCTTGCAGTGTATTCGAGCGCATCCCCTGGCCTTCCCTGAGAGGTGTCTGCACCTATCGTCATTCCATACTTTATCATATTGCTATCAGTCATTCCCATTAGCATCTGCATTCCTGCAGTGCCTGCCTTGCATGCAAACTCCAGATCCGAAGCTGTGAAGTTGTGTCCTGCAGATATTGCTTCAGAGACAATTGTTGCGGTTGGCTTGACCGCATAAGGATGTGACTCAGAGCCAACATAGATTGCACCTATCTCTTTGGCATCTATTCCGGAATGATATACAGCCTTTCTTGCAGCTTCCACAGCTATTGTTGCCGCATCTTCATCCCTTGAGGGTACACTCTTCTCCTTTATATTGAGACCATTCTTTATGCTTTCAGGATCTTCGCCCCAGACCCTTGCTATCTCTTCCACAGTTATTCTGTGGTTGGGCACATATGAACCATAACCTATTATTCCTGACATATAAAGCACAAGATTGATTTGTCAAGCTAATCTTTATATATCTTACATGGATGCAGGCTTATTGTCTAACTCTTTTTGACGCATGAGCATAGTATTTTATGCAGGTTTGCTAAAATATTATTGGATATAGATGGAAGATGTAGAGATCCTGAAGCGCTATAATGATATATATTTAGGCATAATACTTAGATATAGGTCGTATATAGAAGAGAAAGAGAGCCTCTACGTGGCAGAGCTTCCAACCCTGGTAACTCCAGACCATGAGAGCATAGTTGGATTTGCAAATGCCATAAAGGCGAGGTACCAGGCATACTCTTATGATGACAATTTCTATAACTCAGCCATCTTTGCGTATGAGCACGTGAAAGAAAAGATAATCAATGTGACTATGCCTGTCCAGTTCTGGCTTAATCCTAGCCAGACCCTGAATTACGGAGCTGGTGACGTATTCGACAAGATAGTGCTCCTGTGCACACTTCTCGTAGCTCTTGGAAATGCGTCTTCAAAGGCAATGGCCATAATAAGAGGCAATGAGAGGCGCTTCCTGGTCTATTTTGAGTTCGATGGCAAGATAGTGAGTATGGATCTTGACAATGGGATCGAGAAATTTGACTCCAGAGAAAGTCTTCTAGATAGATTCGGAGTTAGAGACGATGGTGAGGTCTCTGCTTACGAATTCAATGATAAGATGTATGTTGATATCGTATAATCAATCGGTCGAACGGCTGTTGAAAAGATAGTTATCAAGCATTCCCTGCGCCTCTTTTTCAAGATCTGCTATTGGCACTCTCAACAAGCTTGCGAGGATTCCGCTCTGTAGAAGCCTCTCGGCACTTATCTGGTCCAAAGTCCAGTTTTCAAGATCTGTTAATTCTTTTCCATCTACTACTTGTCTTCCAGAAGCTCCGCCCCTAATCACGAGTTCGGCTATTGTCAGGCCAGCACCTATTCGCACTTCCTTGACAACAGATCCCAAAGAAACAGTAAAGCTATTTGCCTTCGCATCACTGGGTATTCTTGTTTTTGCCTGTGCCACACTATCACCAAAAATAAACAGGGTGAGTCTGGCACTGGAAGATTATTAACCCTTTTCTGTAAAAGACAGGGATTTTATCTTCGTCTCTTCTTTGCCGTTTTTCTTACAGACTTCTTGAGCTTGGAAGCTGCCCTCTTCCTATAGTTCTTCCCTACTTTCCTGGTCTTTTTGCTGACTTTCTTCTGCATATGAAAACCTTTTTATATTAGTAGTATCAATCAGAAGCTATAAAACCTTTTCTATCTAGATGCGAGATATCTTCTCCCAATTCACATCCAGAGGTCTATGCCCCTTTGCCCTTTTTTTGCCTTTGCAGCTATCAGAGAATCGGCAACCTTCCCAACTCTGTCTTCAGAGAACCCATGATCCTTGCACATGAAATCTATTATGCCCTGCCTTTCGGGCTTCGAGGAGACAATGACCTCTGAGAAGTCTTCATCTGACATCTCCTCAATTTCTGGTTCAAGAAAGACAGATGCAGCCTCATTAGGGTCGAGATCAAACTCCTTCCCATATTTCTCCTTCAGTGTTTTCTCTATATCAGCTATGGAATCATTCTCCCTGACAAGCTTAAGCGCAGTGATGGGGCCTATTTTTTCTATCCCGTGGTTGAAATCTGTGCCAACCAGAAGCCCGAGCCAGACTAGCTTCTCCCTGCTTATGCCAAAGTGGTCTAAGAATCTTTTAAGGAATATCCTCTCCAGATTAATGTCCACATAGATATTCCGCTTTGGAAGCTTTCTCTTTCCTGTTATTGTAAAATTCCTTATTACTACCTCTGAACCAAATAGGAAAGAATCATAATCCTGGCTTGCGGTGGCGTATGCCAACCCTTTCCTGACGAAATATGCTGCCTGCGCCTCACCTTCACCTGGAGCCTGTATATATGGTATGCCCATCAGTCCAAGAAGATTCTTTGAGCTCTCTATCACATGCTTGTCTATCTTCGTGCTTGCCATCGCGTGGAGTCGTGCCTCATCCAATGCGCCTTCCTCCTTCGCTTTCTGCCAATTTTCGAGTGCGGCATTCCTCCTGTTCATCCTTGCCTCCAAGGTTCTCTGCTTAAGCTTTGGAGGTATTCCATCAAAAACAAATATCGGACTGATATTATGATCAAGGAGATTTGATACTCTGTATAGTATTCCAGAGAGATGGCTGGTGACCATTCCGTTGGAATCAGTGAGCGGAGTTCCATCGGCCTGCCTTATTATTGAGAGGAATTGATAAATTGTATTGAAGGCATCAACAGCAATCCTCTTTCCAGATAGTTCATCAAACAATATGCTTTCTTTGACTTCTGAGACAAGCTTGCCGATGTTAACTGACAATTGAACACCCTAATCTGATGGTTCTTTGCGGAACGCGATATCTCCGAGTGTTAGCGGTTCGTTCTTTCCTTTCTTGATCTTGCTATTTCTGGCATCGGCCTTTGGCTTTATCAATAGCTTAATATTTAATTCACGCTCCAGTTTAACAACAAGCTTCTCTGTTGGAAGAGTTCGCTCATTTTCAACACGGACAAGATTGCTCTCCTTCTCATTTATTCTCTCTGCGAGGACTTTCATAGGAATACCTAAAGCCTCGCGGGCCTTCCTTATCTTTTCACCGTAGCCTTCAATTATCTCATCTTCAGGCTCTTCTTCGCGGGCAGATGGCCTTGTTGGAGCTTCATGTTCAGAACCGATCTTGCTTATTATGCTTTTGCCCTTTGAACATCTTTCGCATACGCTCATTCTTGCGCCTTCCAGTTCCACTATATATAAGATGTCTGAACTTCTACCACAAATTTCACAATCGCCCATGCAACAACCATTTAAATAATTCTTCTGCAATGACTCTTTCAAGAAGATATGAATCTTCTACCATATTATTATATGTTGCTAAGGTATAAAAATAATCTTAAAGGATGGCTTCTGATAAAATGACTCAACTCTCTATCGAAAAAATAAGAGCTAATCGGAGATCTTCACAGATTCTCACAAGCTTAGTAATTGTTGCATGCCTTCTAGTAATATTATTTTCTTACTATTCGAAAGGAAGTGTGGCTCTCAGATTCATTATAGCAATTGCTGCATTGTTTATATCTGGGAATTCGATATCGTATATAAACAACCTTGAAGGGGGATACGGGCTCTATCTGCTTAAGACAAAGAGAGGCATACATTTTATAGATTCGCTGTCTAAGAGAGCGCCGTGGTTCTGGAAGGGAATGGCTGAGTGGGGCCTTGTTATAGCGTTTGGATTTCTCTCTTACCCAATCTTTAGGAAGAGGATAAGTTTCGGTGCATACATTCTCGGAATATTATCGATAGTTGTCATACTTTTATTTGTGCTTCCTGCATCCTGCCTGCCACTTGGTTTTTTTAATATACCACAGATAAAGGCTTTGAGTGAGAGTTGCAGCATTGGCACATCTCAGGCAGGCTTTATAGGATACTTCTCGCAGATTGCTTCCTCAATTGTTAGCAGAGGACTAACTATAAACCTAATTACCATCTATCTAATAACAATAATTGGTGGGTTCTCCCTGTTTCTTATAGGAGTTCTTGTTTATAGTTCGCTCTCCATTCTTTATGTTGTAGGTATAACGCTCTTTGGATTAGTAACTTCGCAGCCAAACTATAATGTTTTGCACTCAGTACTACCAGAAGTAATTCCATTGATACCTGGGATTACCATACCTCTTCTTAGCGGCATAGCTGCTTTTGTATTCATTCTTATAGTGCACGAATTCTCACACGGAATACTTGCAAGGATCAACAAAGTAAATATCAAGTCGGTAGGCATCGCGATGTTTGGTATAGTTCCTATCGGAGCATTTGTCGAACCAGATGAGAAGGCGATCACAAAACTTAGCAAGAAAGAACAGAACAATATATCAATAGCAGGAGTCTCAGCCAATATTCTATTCACATTTATCTTTTTCGTGCTGATGATGTGTACCCTGATTTATGTAATTCCGCATTATTTTGTCAATAATATAATTTTAAGTGGCGTGATAAATAACACACCAGCATCAAAAGTATTCAGCTCCAATGACATTGGTGCAGTAATAAATTCGTGGAACAAGATACCACTCACTAACGCATCAAACTTTGCATATGCTGTATCTCTTGACAAGCCAGGAAGCAGAGTTTACGTTGGCACAGATATAGGGAATTATACGATAGTGGCAAACAGCAGTGGCAAAATAGGAGTATTTGTTAGCCAGGTTTCTTCTCCAACCAAAGGGATACTTTCTGGTATAGTAAACTTCTTTTACGCATTTTTCGGGTTGACCTTTCTTCTTGGCTTCTTTGTAGGCATATTCAATCTTCTCCCAATAGCAGTGATAGGTCTTGATGGTTACAGAATATATAAAACAGAGATAAGGAACAAGAAAATAATAAAGATTATAACAGCCATAATAGTGATCTCTATACTGATCAACGCAATTCCATGGATATGGAATATATGATGTAATAATATTGGAAAGAAAATGCGGGGCTCACGCCACAATGATTAAATACCTTTTGTGTAGAATAAATGATGTATCTTAGTGAGTGCAGATTTACCGCTGTATGTGATCTCTCAATGCTTTGCATCCCAGACAGATCAGCGATTTGAACTTTATAATAATCCCGGAAGATTTTATGGTAGACCTTAATAGTGATATAAGGCTTGCAACTGGCACAGGTAAAGTTGCGATCGGATACAAGGATACTGTCAGAATGATCAATAAAAATGGATTAAAAGCAGTAATACTCGCAGTTAAGGGAAAGAAGGAGATTGTTGAGGATATAACGCATGTCTGCAGCATTGCAGGCATCAGAATTATCAGATTCGATGGAAATTCTATTGAACTCGGAACTGTATGCGGAAAGCCCTACTCTGTTAACAGCATTGGAATAATAGAAGAGGGCAATTCCAAGATACTTGATGAAAGTTATTAATTCAAGAGATTAGGTGTTTGATTGCCAAATGGTGAATTCGCAGCAAAAGAGCTTGTCAGAAAGAGAAAGAAACAAAGGCTGCTTAATAAGTGGTGGAAGAGAAAGAAGCTAAAACTTAAGCAGAAATATGATGCAGTTGGTACAGTGCCAATGGCAAAGGCGTTAGTGCTCCAGAAATTCGTGCTTCAGCAGAAGCAACCTCACAGCGGTTTGATAAAGTGCGTTAGAGTGCAGCTAATTAAAAATGCTAAGGTTGTTGGTGCATATGTACCATACGACGGTTCAATAAATTTTATAGATGAACACGATGAAGTTACAATACAAGGACTTGGTGGATCCCAGAGAGGGCAGATGGGATGCATTCCTGGAATAAAGTATAGAGTGATAGCAGTTAATGGAGCTGACCTTTTCCAAGTAGTTAAGGGAAAGAAAGACAAGCCTAAGAGATGATTTTTGTGGCTGAGGAAATTAAGAATGAAGAGAAGAAAGAAGGGGTAGTGGCTGAGGAGCAGCAGGAAGAGCAGGCATCCAAAAAAAGAAGAAAGAGCAATAGGACCATGGGAGATGAGAACTTGCATGAAGCTGAAGTAGAGCAGGAAGAGGAAAAGCCAAGGGAAAGAGGAATGCTCTTCGAGAAGTATCCGACCACAGAAGTGGAAGTCCGGGATCCCAGCCTCGCTGCTTATGTCACATTTGGAAAGAGCCCTTATCCGAATATCTTCGGCAGAAGAAAGAATAAGGCATATTATGATTCCCACATAAGCATAGTCGAAAGGCTTGCTAACAAGATAATGAGGGGAGGGACAGGGAAGAAGGTAGGAGGCAAGGTAATACGAAGAGAGGGAAAACTCCAGGGAAGGAAGATTAAGGTAATGAGCACAATAGAAAATGCATTTGATATTATAAACAAGCAGACAGGGAAGAATCCTGTGCAGGTGTTTGTAGATGCGCTCCAGAATTCGGCCCCTATAGAAGACACCACAAGAGTGAGGTATGGGGGTATATCTTACAATGTTGCAGTTGGAATAAGCTCTGAGAGGAGAGTTGATGTGGCTCTGAGGAGCATTGCGCTTGCAGCGTTGATAAACTCATTCAAAAACAGGAAGACACTTGCAGAGGCTCTTGCAAATGAGCTTATTCTTGCATCTACAAAGAGCCAGGATAGCTACGCAATAAAGAAGAGAATCGAGAGTGAGAGAATAGCAAAGAGGGCAAGGTAAGTTTCGGTGTTGTTATGGTAAGAAAGGAGTTTGTAGCTGAAGAAGTAGCCAAGATAATGAGCGGAATAGACAATATAAGGAACGTGGCAATAATTGCCCATGTTCACCATGGAAAAACAACACTTACAGACTCGCTCCTTGCAAAGGCAGGGATCATCTCCAAAAGCGTTGCAGGAGATGCCCTTTACACGAATTACGAGGCTATTGAGAAAGATAGAAGGATGACTATCAAATCAGCAAACATCTCGCTAGCATTCAATTACAATGCAAAAGACTACATAATCAACCTTATTGATACACCAGGGCACGTCGATTTTGGAGGCCATGTCACAAGATCAATGAGGGCTGTTGACGGCGTGGTTCTTGTGGTTGATCCAGTAGAAGGAATAATGCCGCAGACAGAAACAGTCTTGAGACAAGCCTTGCAGGAAAGAGCAAAGCCAACCCTATTCGTAAACAAGACAGACAGACTTCTCAACGAATTGAGGCTGACACCAGAGCAAACATTCGAAAGGTTAGTGAAGCTTATAACAGATACCAATAGGTTGATAGCGAGATATGTACCTGAAGAATTCGCTGACAAGTGGATGCTTAGCGTTGAGAACGGAAGCGTCTGCTTTGGATCTGCTTACAAAAAATGGGCAATGTCTACAGATATCATGCAAAAATACAAGGTCACATTTAAGGACATATTTGAGTTGACTGCGAAGAATGACGAGCAAAAGCTCCAGGAAGTTGCCCCGATAGACGAGGCAACGCTATCTATGATAATAAAGCACCTCCCGAATCCGAGGCAGGCTCAGGCTTACAGAATACCCCACTTATGGCACGGAGATTTAAGCACGCCTGAAGGAAAATCCATGCTTGAAGTAGATCAGTCTGCGCCAGTAAATGGAATCGTATTCGGAATAACAAGCGATCCCCACAGTGGAGATGTTGCGATAGGAAGAATATTCTCAGGAACAGTGAAAAAGGGAGTGGAAGTTAATGTTTCTGGAAGGAATGACAAACAGAAGATACAGCAGGTCGGAATATATATGGGGCCTGACAGAGTGCTTGTAGATTCTATCCCTGCAGGAAACATAGCAGGGCTTGTAGGATTGAAGGATGTCGCGATTGGAGATACCATAAGCGAGACAGTTATAGAGCCATTCGATCAGATAAAGCACTACTCACAGCCAGTTGTAACAAAGGCCATAGAAGCAAAGGATACCCGTGACCTTATGAAGCTTATAGAAGCGCTTAGAGATCTCTCGAAGAGCGACCAGACCATAAACGTAGAGCTCAATCAAGAGACGGGAGAGCATCTTGTCAGCGGTATGGGAGAGCTTCATCTCGAAGTAATAGAGACCAAGATACGTGATGAATATAAGATACCAATCACGACAAGCGAGCCGATAGTCGTTTACAAGGAGACAATAGACAAGGGAACGAAGAACATTGAAGGAAAGAGCCCTAACAAGCATTCACGATTCTATATAGATATAGCTCCGCTAGAGCCCGCAATAGTCGAATTGATAGAAAACGGCACGATAAAGGCAGGAAAGCCAAAAGGCAAACAATACGTAGACACATTGATAGAAGCAGGAATGCCTAGAGACGAGGCAAAAGGAGTTGTTGATGTCGCTGGAAGCAATATACTGATAGATGCGACCCATGGGGTCCAGTACCTCAATGAGGTTATGGAGTTATTGATAGAAGGATTTGAAGAAGCCATGAAAGACGGACCTCTTGCTAGGGAGAAGTGCATAGGAATAAAAATATACATAACAGACGCAACGATTCACGAAGATCCTGTACATAGAGGGCCTGCGCAGATAATACCTGCAATGAGAAGGCCGATATATGCAGGATTGCTTATTGCAGGAGTCAGTCTTCTCGAGCCAAAGCAGAAGTTTACAATAAACATACCGCAGGAGTATATGTCTGAGATAATCACCTTCGTTCAGGGAAGAAGAGGACAAGTAATAGATATACAGCAGGAAAATGAACAGGTTACAATCATAGCCAAGATGCCTGTCTCTGAGGTTATAAAGAATTTCTCAAATGAGATGAGAGGGCTTACGAGCGGAAAGGCAATCTGGTATCCGGAATATGCAGGATACGAGAAGCTTCCAAAGGATCTCCAGGACAAAATAGTAAGAGAGATCAGGACAAGGAAGGGACAGCCTCCTGAGCCTCCAAAGCCAGATCAATTCATGGACTAAGCGCTTGCTTTTGCTTAGATATGTATTGTCTTCTACTTCTTTTCCTTTTTGGCTTTCTTATTAGGACTGCTTGATTGGCTATGCTCAACTCCTTTTATCTTCCTGAGAGTATGGTGCGATATGAATGAGCCGATCTTGTCAGCAAGATCCGATATCGTGAATACTTGCTTATCCAGAATGCCATTTGATTCTGGCTTGGCCTTCGTCCTTTCCATAGCCATATCCCACTCACCATACATATAATCCATGTCCTTGTCAAGCCTTTCCGAATACGAAAGATGATTTCTTGCAATGTCAGCATATCTGGATGCCTTTGGAAGATCTACAGATACTAGGCTAAGGAAAAGATAAGTCTTTGCTGCAATAGTATTCCTGCTGAGTTCTCGCTCGAGAGCTGCTTCGAACTTTTTACGTTTGGAAAGCAAGCCTTCGTGTATTCTTCTAAATGGACTGGAGGTATGCTCAATCAATTGCTTTGCAGAGTCTGCAGCCTCAAAAACTCCATGAAGAGCTATGGATGCAGTTCCAATGACGAATGGGATTATCAGTGGATACTCTACATACTGTGGCAGGTTAAACATCTGCAGTGGCCGGTCATAGAGCATCTCGGCTATGCCGAGAGCCGAAGCGCCTGCCGAGAAAGCGGAGACCATAATTCTTGTAGAGAAATCTGTGATTAATTTATATTTTCTCTGCATAGAAGCCATATTGCTTATCAATATGTCAATATTATTTTTGAGTATCTCGCTAGCTGCAGACCTGATGCTGAACGATTCGTCATCTGCCAATCTATTTAGTATTGTTGAAGGCGTTGACTGAGATAATAATGCAGCTCTGACCTCTTCCTTTCTGTCCCTCTGGAGATGATCAAAGAGCGCTATTGGGCTGTTTGCTTCGAGCATTCGCGCCGCGCTTGCTCTATCTTCGACATGGTTGCTGTACGCAAGCTCCCTTAGCTCTGTGTTTCTGGAATATCTGCGGAACATAAGACAAGCCTAAAGATAGAAGGAATTGATTCTAAGAAAAGATTTAGTTCAATCATATTTATATGTGACATCCTCCCACCCGTGAACGGTGTGGGCTTCCTCTGCGTCATGCAATCACTGCATCCTGCAAAGGATGTGTTTTATCGGTTCTCAGTTCTTCGATGCGACTTTTCGATTCATGTTGAATCGCAGAGGTCATATCTCCCTGAGAGTGACTTCCCCTCTGTCCGAGGGTAGCTCTATTGAGTATGTTTATTGATGCGTTTATGTCCCTGTCCATCTGCATGCCGCATCTGTTGCAGTTGTATTCTCTAATGGATAGTGGCATCTCTTGGATGATGCCACAATTACTGCATTCCTTTGACGTGTT
>JAJZJV010000026.1 GCA_021809925.1 Microcaldota archaeon
AGAGGGGAAGTCACGCTCAGGGAGAGAATGTAAGACCTCGACAGGAGGCGACTCTCGAGGAACTGAGAACATACCCTGCAAATGCAGGGGAAGCCAACGACCTTTAGTCGTTGGAGGATGTCACTAAGAATCTTCTCCCCTGAGTTTAATTATTGCTTCAGCTATGTTTCCGTTGCTCTCTTCCAAGGCCTTTCTTGCAGCTTCCTTGTCACTAATGCCTGCTTGCTCCATAACCATCGAGACATCTTCTTCGCTTATTTCTATGGCTCCCTTTTCTACTTCGCTGATTCTACCGCTTATCTGGAAGGTGCGCGAACCTTGAGCTTCTATCATTGTAACCTGTGGCTCTTCTATGATGATGTTCTTCTCCTTGCCCTCTATGACCACTCTCTCTGCATCTATCTCACTGCTCCTTATGCCCATTCTGTCCATCATGCTCTTAAGCTGTCTCGGATCAATATTTGGCATCATGTTATCAACAACCATATTTAGCATTACTAATTTATATTGTTTTTTTATCAGCCAGGCAGAATGTGCGCATAATCATTAAGCGTCAGGAGCTCCCACCGCCCATCCTTCTTCCTGCATATTGTAATACCGGCATTCTCCAGAGATACGAACTCTTTAAGTATGTTGAAATGGTGTGGGGTAAATGCATTGCCAAACGCCATGACTCCTAGAATGCTGCGTATCATGTGGCTGTGCGTTACGGCCACTATGTTCTCATAATCAAGGCTCCCGAGGTACTCCACCGCCTTTAGTGTCCTCTCCTTGAAATCGGAGAAATTTTCCTCGTCGGAATAGTGCCATTTGGGGTCAGTGATATGCCTTTCCTGCGCCCTTCTCACTTTAATTGCAGACGGATCGCTGATCTTCTTCCCTATTATCTCACTTGGATTCTTCCGCTCGTTAAGTAGATAAGTGTAATCCAAGCCCAATCCCAGTTTTTTTGAGATGATATCGGCAGTCTGTGCAGCACGCTTATGCTTACTTGATATTATTATGTCTAACTTGAACTGAAGTAACTTTTCCGAGACCTGCTCTGCTTGCCTTATGCCAGCCTTTGAAAGGCCTGCCCTCCCATCCTGGTGCTTCTCCGCCTTATTGAAGCTGCTCTCTCCGTGCCGTATGAGAAAAACTCTCATATATATCTATTAAAAGAGAATACAGAGGAATAAAAAGGCATCCTTTCTGCCAGAGTATTGTTATGCTTCCTTATGGGCTGATATATCATCACATAAACGTATTGGACTTAAAAACATGCACTTATCTATAATATTATTCATATCTGAATATTATTGGCAAAAATAATCTAATATAAGAATGCGCCAGATTATTCCGATTTAATGCAGAGATTAGCAACGTTTAGGAGAGATCCTAGAAAGGTTCTTGATGAGAGAGTAAGAATCAATAATTGCTTCCCTGAGATAACTGAGGAAGGAGCTCTTCAAAAGATAGAGATTACAGGAAATGATCACCACCTTGCAGGCTTCCTGAGAGATTCTCAGTCTTCCGGGCTCAGGGAAATTGCGAAAGGGGCGATGAGATCAGTACTGTCTGTGATTGCATTCTCCCCTCTAGAGGAACTTGATATATATGAAGGAAGGGAAAATAGAAAGTCACCAGTCCCTATTGGCAGATTTATCCAGGAAGGAGTTGGAGTATGCCTTGAAATGGCTGCGCTGGTACATATCCTCTTATCCTACCAGGGAGTATCTAGCGAAGTTGTTGCTGGAAGACCAAACATAGAGCAGAGATATAGCCTGCCTTCACATGTCTGGGTTGAAGTTGTGAAGAATGGCAAACGCCTCTTTGTAGTAGACCCATCGATTGAGGGAGTCATGAGCCTTGATGACGCCTATGCAAAATTTGGGATGAATGATGGAAGAAGGGAGATTAGATACAGGGAAAGAATAACTGAACCTTTAGGCACATTTGTGGGTGACATCCTCCCACCCATAAACGGTGTGGACTTCCCAAGTGAAACATGGATATAGATTATGGAACAAAATGGAATATATATGTTTGCGATAAAATCATATTATACGGCGGGACACGCCGAAATCTACGCTCAGGGAGATTTTGTAAGACCTCAAATCCATGAGGCAATTTTCGCTGAACTGAGAACGTACCAAATGAAACATGGTCTGATGTCATTTTCTCCCGAATGGAAAAAGGGAATTTTCCCAAATGAAGATTCATCTGATGATTCTGGGCTACTACGTCTGCGGTTCGCTTTCATCCCACCCCTAAAGGGAACCCTCTGAAGAGGGCGTGGGATTTCCCGCTCACGGTGTTAAAAACACAATAAAAGTTGATAGGAAGAGCGAGACAGTGGCTTTGGAATTAGATTTATAATGGACTTGACGGGATTCGAACCCGTAACCTTCCGCACTTTTGGATCATTGATAAAACTTTTTCTAAAAGTTTTCTTGCAAAGCGGACGCGCTACCGTTGCGCCACAAGCCCATGCCTTTTACTTAGATAGGAAAAGATAATAAAGGTAATAGTAAAAGTGCAGAATGAGGATATTTGACTCGAATTTTGAATAGGCTTAAATAGTTTTCTATGTAAGATATGGTTGCAAACTGAGGTTGATATCATGCCAGGAAAGAAACCAGATCCAAAGTCAAAGAAGAAGGAAGAGGAAGAGGAAGATGAAGATGACGAAGAGTTTGACGACGAAGACGAAGAAGAGGACTTTGACGAAGAGGAAGAGTTTGACGACGAAGAAGAGTAATCGTTAGTCTGTGTAAAAGCTCGTTTATCCTTCTATTTTGGTTTTTTATTTTATTGGTTATTTAAGATTAGCTCTTTTTGATTATATTTCTACGTAAAAGCGCAGCATCTGTCCTGTCATTTCTTGACTTATTCTTAATAAGGGTATCTAATACAGACCTGTCTGTTTCGTTTTCTGCGATATAAACAAGTGATGCTTCTACCGCTTTTCTTGCAGCTTCTTCCCCAGAAGTCAGGGAAGGGTGCTGCTTTGTAATCCTTGGAGCCTCGATCCCCGCAATAGTCCGTCTTATTTTTACACTTGGATCCTTGGCAAGATTAAGCATCGCATCCATATGTACCTGTATGTTGGTGTTGTTTACTGCAGCATTGCGGACCTCTTCTGGCTGGGAAGGGGCAGTCAATACATTCGTGGCATCGCTTGTGGCCCAGGCATTTGCAGCAAGCTCAATCCTAACAGTCTGATCCGAATCCACAGCTAAGGCATCTTGTGAGTTTGGAGAGATATTCTCAGATCTTGCAAGCTCCCTTCGTATAGATACTGCCCTAGATGCTTTCTCAGTGTTATTTCCTGCAGCTGCCTCAAGTTCTCGGCTCCTTTCTATCAAAGTACCCTGTGTTGTCTCAGAGATGTTTGCTCCTGCAAGGTTTGTCAGTACGTAAATGTCTCCTTTTGATGCAAGGGTTTCTTGGACACTTGAGTGGCTTAATGCACTGTTATTCTGTGATAATGACCAGAGACTATGTTTATCCCCTCTTTCAGCGATGGCCCTCTGAACTTCTTCAGAGTCGGCTGTCCTTGCTATCTTCCACTGTACATGTGTGTCGGGATCCTGCGACAAACTTTTCTGAAGTTCAATATTGCCATTAATCGCTGTTGTATTTCCTGCAAGTAGATATCTGATATAAGGATCTGGATGCTTTGATAGAAGTTCCTTTTCATATGGCGTAAGCTCTCTTTTAGCTTGTACAAGATGTTCTAGTTCATTATGAGAAAGAGGAGATGGCTTCGGTCGCATATCTCTTTTCATCGCTTCTAGGACTCTGGGGCTGGTGGAAGCACTTACTCCATCCAGAGGCGATGTCCCCTGCGCAATGTTACTCTTGAATAGGCTTATCTGATTAAGATCTTGTATAATCTGCGCCTTCCTATTCTCAACGTTGAGAAGTGGCGGATCAGTAATGCTGAGCCCCTTAGCCTTAAGTGTTGCTTCGAGGTTATTTAATCTACTAAGGTCTTTATTTAAGCGTGCTTCTTGGATGCCAACACTTGTCTTTGGAATATCCTTATTCATTGCCTCCATGACTCTTGCACTTGTTGATGCGCTTACTCCAGCTATAGGTGCTGTTACGCCATTGCTTAAGTTATCCTTGAATATTGCTATCTGGCTAAGATCTTGCTTGACCTGTCCGAGTTTGGTTCTTGTAGCTAACAGATTAGCCATGGCAGCGTCCCGTGACTTGCCTGCAGAGCTGTTAGCTTTGGCTATGTTGGCTCTTTCAAGAGATTCCAATCGCTCTTTTTCTTCTTTCAACCTTGCCTCTTCATAATCAACAGCTTTCTCCCTCAGGGGAGACCTGCCTTCTCCAAGAACGTCACGTAATATAGGCGCTTTGTTTACTCTCTTAGCTAATGAGATACGTTCGAAAAACTTCTCGCTGACAAATGGTCGTATTGGAATATCTATCATGGTAGCCATTCCGGAAGCGAATCCCAGAGGAATTAAGAAAGCAGTCTTACCTAAGGTGCTCCTGATATCTGCAACAGTGCCTTTGAATCCGAGTGGAATTATATTTCTGGTTATTCCATTATCAGTTCTTAGCTGCCTGCCGCGCAATTCTGCTCTGGGATGTACCGCCATTCCAAGCTCTTCCATGTGATAGACTCTTCCGGGAGGACCTTCCTCTCTTGCCAATGCATTGAGATAATAACCCATCCGCGGAGACTGCTTTCGGACAATTTCACCATAATTCTGAGGAGTTACCTTTAATGTAGGCTTACCTCCTTTAGTTCTTACTGGTATCGCCATAGGGACTGCCCTAAAGAACTCCTTGAATGCATACCCAGTAAATGCTACGGCTACGCCAAAACCCAGTAAACCGGCCATTCCTCCCCCAGGAGCATTAATCCTCTGTCTTAAACGAGCACCTTCCTCTTCTGGAGTCAACTTGCCAGTGGTTGATATGGGTGGTACTGTTGGAGGCACTCTGGGTTGCTTAATTTGGCCTACAACTGTTGCAAGCCTAACTGTGCCAGTAGCAGTTGATGCTTGATGTAGCTGAGGGAGTCCACCCACAGTAGTAGCACCAGCCCCAGCCACTGGAGCAGATGGCATGTTATAAGTAGATTGTTTTTTCTTGAATTTTGTCTTAAGATATGGATAAAGACCACTGGGCCTTCCAGTATACTTATTTTTCTTAGTATTAATAGAGACCCCATAATTTGAGGGATATCTGGATGCACTTCTCATGAATGATGAATAGCCAGACTTTCCAGCCATAGAGCCTTTCTTACCTCCCGAACCTGCACCTATCAAGGTAGATATGCCAAATAAGCTTAGAAGGCTGTATCCCCTTGTTGCTCCGGCAGCCGCTGCTATGAATACCAGTATTATAGCAATTGGAATAAATGAGTTTATGGCGCCTATGGAGAGCAAGATCCAGTACATCCAATCATTGATAAAAGTGCGATTCTCATTCTTATATGTATCTGAAATCCACTTTATACGGATTTCCTCCTTTTAACTCTTTTCGAGCGCTGCGATAGCAGAAAGGCAAGCGCCATTATTGCCAGGGCTGGCACTATTAGTATATTGCCCGAGCTAAGTTCAAATGAACCTATCTGTACGCTCTGAGTAGTAACATTTGGAGCCCAGATATAGCTTACCACACTGAACCCATTATTGTGCGAAGGAGGTAGAGAAGGATCTGCAGAGTTTGGAAGGGATGATTGATAAGCAACTGTCGGCTGTGGAGATGGGGATCCATAGAATCTCGCTATTATGGATGCATAATCGCTTCCACACGCGTTGATCTTTGTGCTGAATGCACCAATGGCGTTTGTTGTTACAGAACTTATCAGACCAATCTGCGAAGTGCATGTTCCAGTGCCATTTGCGAATATTGGAACACAGTACTGCTGGTTTCCTTGAGGTGAGACAGGACAGGAAGACGGTATGTTTTTCTGGCCATCATTTCCGTAGATGTTGCAATTATATTTCCTTGGCGCAAGAAGGCTATCTGGGGATGGAGCGCATTCGCCCAGAGCATTGTAAGCAGTAGCGTATTCTTGATAATTACTGTAGGTCTCAAGACCCATCCATGAAGGGTTTGCAAGTGTGCAGCCGCCGATAACTGTATTTCCGAATGCACATAACATGGATTGTGTAGCCCCGGTCGGAGACTGAGGATTAAAGCCTGCAAAATTTATATTTGCATCGTAATAGAGATATATTGTGCCACCCATGAGAGGTACAAAGTTTCCAGCTAAAGTATCGTAACCTGCTGTCCCATTGAGGTAGAGGGTAGTGTCGTTTGTGTTTAAGGTATTGACAGTGGTTGCTATCGATAAGTTGATTGTGGTTATGTTTGCTATGTCCAGGTCCATAGGCACGAAGATAGTATTGTTGAATCTGTCGTTTAATGCATATATGAGCCTATTGTATCCGAGAACATTGCTGGTTCCATATGCGCTTGTGTATCTGTTGCTGAGGATATTAAGATAAATGTTGTCCATTTTGGTCAGTACTTTATAGAAATTAAAGAGTGTAACCGCAGATGAGTTTAATGTCTTGTTGAATACAAAGTTGGTCTTTATGTCGCTCGTTATAGGACTCTTTAGTATTGAGTATGTTACCCCATTGTAAGGGCCTACTGGTTCTGATGTAATGGTCTCGTAGCCAGGATACGAGCCTTGGCTGAACTGTATGATATTGTATGTCAGGCTTCTTGTAGCATTCAGTAGTATCTGCTGGTTTGAATCTTCCGAAATTGTGCTGTTTATATATACTGAACCTATGTCCCTATTGGTTAATAATGTAGAAAGTAGGTATGGAGAGACTATCTGACCTTCGTCAGAAAGATTTGGCACATAATATTTATTGTTAGTGAATTGTATATAAGAATCACCGCTATCTATTCCTGCTTTGAGGCTGTTTGAGTGGCCAGATAGCAAAGCATCTGAGTAGATAGTATATGTGTGCGTTGAAGATTGTGCAGGGCTTGCAGGACATGATGGTCCCCCACCCCCTCCTCCACCTCCGCCATGTGATGCTGGAGCAAAACAGGCATACTCCCCAGTAGGGCAAGACGCGCCCCCTTGGCTTGTGATAAGCCCAACATGATCTGGAGATTGACATACGCATACTTGCTGTCCCTGACAGTTTATCGCGAGTTGTCCAATATTACATGTAGGCAGCGAGGATGCTTCTGTTACCTGAGATCTTGCAGCTGTTGGCTGAGAAACAAGATGCCATTGATAATTCTGACTTATGGAATAAGTATATGAATATGGAATAAGGACGTATCCGCTTATCATGCTGTTTATTGCAGTAGTTATTCCAGAGAGCTTCGGAGTGGTTCCTCCATTCTGCAGATTGTTGAGCAGGTTGAGAGAATTTGAGCTTATCCCTGATGAAGATGTTGATTGGCCACTTGGGGATGTACAGGATTGGCCATTCTCTACAGAGTTAGCGCAATTAGAGTTAAGAGGATAAGAATTTGTAGATGTCTGGCCTCCGCCGAATACGGAGTTGAAAGCATTAAGAAAACTGAAGTATGTTCCGCTTCCTATGTTTTCTATGAATCTGAATGGATCGTTTTCTAAGTATACTGGAGCAGAAAGCTTTGCTATCTCTGGCTCATTGGTACATGCTCCAGGAGTTGCATCAGTAGTATAGCATTGGTACGGTCCTCCATCAAATATCTTCGTATAATTTTGTATGTCGAACTTTGCCAGTATTAATTCATTATATTGGTAGGAATTGTTTACATTATCATTAAAGAACAGTATTTTTCTGTGGTCAATGCTGCCTGTCTTGAGTAAAATAGCAGCTGTATTATTGAAATTGACTGAGAAACCTACTCCTCCCATAATTGGTGTAAATGCATTGTCTACTCCATCTGATGTTTGATAAAATTGTGGGGAGGTCTTTCCAGATATATGTGCAATAGACCACAATGATGGTCCTATTGGCAAATACGTCCCATGATAATCGATAGGCATGTTGTTTGGCCCATATGTACATCCAGACGAACAGAAGGATATGATATTTGTAGGAATCAGTGTATGTGAATATATCCCAAGTGGAGTAATTTTACCAAGAGTAATGTTTGCTGAAAGGACCCAGCCATATGGAGGATAAGTTCTGTTTGCATAATAGGAACTTGAAGCAAGGCTATAATATGTTGAGGATTTAGTATTGGACACTGATCTGCAGGAGTATCCGTAAGGTGCCGCACCAGAGCACGAACCAGAGAATCCGCCTGAGATAACATCAACCTGAGTCCATGCGCACTTGTTATTTTGACCAGTTACTGAGGAAGTACAAGAAGATGAAGGTAAGCTATCTGTAGCGCTGCATATCGTTCCAGAGGGAATGCAAGAATGCACAGAGAACATATCATTAAAGAATGTTGGATCTATTTGTGTATTGGCGCCTGTTGAATTAAGCGATCTCAATATTAGAATATTGAAATATGTGCCTTTGAATGTACATTGCGGCCCTCGTACAAAACCACAAGAAGGTTTCGAATTGGCAACGCTTCCTGCCCAATCATCTAGAACATACAGATATCCATTAATATCAGATAATGCAAGAGGATGGTGGTATGTCAGATTGTCAAGGTAGTCTGCAGGCATAGAACCTATGTTGTTATCAAAAGAGATGACATTAGAGGAACCTCCGTTGAATGAGTAGTTGTAAAGTCCGCCGCCATAAAGATAGTTTGAGATGTTAAGTATTGCTTCTACTTGTCCTGACGCAGAATTGACTGCCTGATAAGCAAGGTTTATGTTAGTTTGGAAGTTTAGGGAATTGCCATCAAATACAAAAACATATCCCAACTGAGGATTTGCTGTGTATACCAAACCGCCAGTTGGTGACGATGCAATCTCTGGAAGAAAGGGTATGTTATTATAATCAAGTATTTTTATAACGTTTGAGCCCACATTTACTGGACCAGACATTATCGGAGTGCTTGTAAGGGTATTTGAAATTTTCATCAAAGCTGGCGAGGTGCTCATGCAATTCTTAATTCCAGAGCCTAGACAGTATAGAGTGGAATTTATTCCAGTCAGGAAAACTGTGCCTCCGAAGGATACTGACATGTTTATCGCATTGAACGTGCTCTCGTCTGTTGATGCTAAGCCATTGGGTGTGGTTATTGCACATAGGTTGTTTGGTCCTGAGCAAGGAACCTGAGTCTTGCTTAGTATGTATACAGTATCATTTTGCTGATTAATCACCTTACTCCAGTAGGAATTCCAATTGCTGTTCCAGTTGCCAAGAGAGTTTGCACTGGTTACAGTAGAAGGCTGATCTGAAGAGGTGTTGAACGCCCCTTTTGGTATAGTCTTCAATATGAAGAGATAATTTGTCTGCTGAGAAGCAGAATAATTAAGAACATATATATAGTCATTTGGAAGGGCTGAAACTGAGATGACATTGCCTATTTGGTTTGTGAGAGGAATAGCTGGTCCATTGTATGAATAAGGCCCTGTGTTGCCGTAAAGTATCTGATACTTTGACATTATGTCAGAAACATAAGAGCTCCATGAAGCATATTGGCCACATCCTGTTACTGCATTCAGACCGCCGTTATATATTGCAAGCCCCATGAAGAGATACTGCTCATTTGAGCACCCGCTATAGGCGTTCATGGCATCCTGAATATTATAAGCAAGAATGTTGTCTATACCATAGTATATGTTTGCTTGTGGATTGAAAGCAGTCTGCAGATTAACATTAGTCCATCCTGCGAATGCAGGGAAGTCACAAGGAGTTATCTGCATCAATCCGAGAGAGTGGTCTCCAGTAGAGGATGTTGCTCCACTGCAGGGAGTATCAGAGCTTACTGCCTGGCTGTTAAAAGAAGATTCCTGGAATATCTGCGCCTTGATTATCTTTGGATCGATAACCGCATATGCTGGCGAATTCTGATTGTTGAGATTATCTATCGCTGTTATTATAAGGCAGTCATATTGGTCATATGTTGGATTGCCAGTTGCTATCGGATCCGTGCCAGAGCAGCCGCCAAGATTTCCGGGCTGGAATTGTATCGAGCCCGATGGACCAGGTTGAGGACTGGAGCCCCCGAAAGTCGGAGGGATAGAAGAACCTATGTTGTTGATGAAGGATATCCTTCGTTTAAGATCAGATATTGACAACCCAAAATTATTCTGTGACCTGTTTGAGATTATAAGAACACCGTTGTAATTTGAGAAGAACTGGCTTGGAGTATCTATTGGGAATGGATCCAGAGAATTCGGTGCGTTGTAGTAGGTCCATGGGCTGAACATATCATAGGATAATGATAAGTTGAGATCATTTTCCGTGACTAATGATGGATTAGATACAATGAAATTATATGTGAAATAAGGTAGCACTGGAGTCTGGAAGGTAGTATAGCTATTTGGAATAACCTCGTTAAAAGGTATTTCTCCATTAGATACGCTCTGAAGAGAAGTAGTTTCCTGATACTGATAAGTGTATTTGCAGCTAAGACTCCCTACGTTCTCTTGATAGTTTAATCCAGATGAATAATAAGAAGAACTGCTAAAACTTGTTTGCAGGTTTGTTGGTATGTTGTTCAGATTTGCGAATTCTGCGCTCCATGTCCAGATGTCCTGCTGGGCATATCCTGGCAAACCCTTGAAGATATAGGACTTTGTCCCGTATGCATTCCCTATTGCATTGTCAACCATTGGAGAGTAACCAAGATTCTGAATGTTTAAGGAGCCCGGATTGCTGAATTGAAGATTGCCAACGACTGCACTAGCGTATTGGGTGTTGCTCCATGATATGGAGGTAGGCAATGTTATTGTGGTAGTGAAGGATTGAGTACTTAACAGACACCCATCCCCAGCAGTATATGTTGCTCCGGAAGCCGAGCCAGAATATAAATATAAGTTATCGGTTGGGTTTGTTTCTGGGGTTGCTGGACATGTTATAAGGTATGGGACATTTTTGTCATTGTATTTTGCTACGCTGTTTGTTGGAGATGTTACTAATCCAGTTGAGATCTGTTGGCTAGATAGCGAGACAGATGGAGTTGTAGAAGGCGTTGTCAAGGTATAGGCTATTGCACATGATGCAGAACCAGAAGATGAAGAAGATCCTGAATTAATATTACATTGGCTCGATGGTTGGGCTAGTGTTGGCTCCACGATATTTGTACTGTATGGATCTTGACTGAAAGATATTGAAATAGCATTCGAGCCTTTTGCAGATGCATGATAGAAGATGAATGTTATTGAAAGCAGTGCCAACAATATAATGTAAAATATGGCTTTATGCATCAGACCACTGACAATTAACTCTTTGCTTTATCTATTATATAAATATTTCTAGATATTCTAGATATTAGAGCTTATTGTATTATATGCAGAGAACTAGATCCCCAAGGACCAGAAGTTAGATAAGGTTTATTGGTCTGCATCTTAGTGTAGCATATGCATGCTGAGGTTGATGAGGTCAATATAGGGAGACGGTACGTTGCTTTGGTATTGTGCATTCTATTTATTACGTCGACATTTGCGACGAGTTTCTGGGGAGCATGGGGAAATTGGCTTTTTGTGGCAGGAGATCTTGGGACTGTTTTCTTTTGCTTTTTTCTTTTGCTTAATTCTTATATTATATGTGATAAGTCGCTGGAAGGATGTATCAAATAAGTCTTTGAGGATCCAGAGAAGGAGTCTGTTCATATTGATGGGATTCGTCTTTGTATCACAATTCTTCAATCTTGCGATAAGCGCTGGAAAGCCATTGTTCCTGAACGTCGTTTATGTAATATTTGGGATAGTTATGGTTATCCTGAATCTGCTTGTTGGAGGAGGGAAAAGGTCCCTGAGAGCAGATATCTATCAGACTCTGCAAGAAAAAGGCTCTTCCTATTTCTTCTATTTATACTTCTGCTTGGAGACATTGCAGCCCTTAATAGAGATGTGGGGACAGCAAGGATCTCTATACAAATTAATGAGGCAACAATAGCAATCTTGGCATTCGCATCGATTATGCTATCGTTTATGTGGGGAAATAACAAGAAAGGAATCAGGAAACAGGATATGTTGATATTCATTGCGTTGATTGCAATGCTTTTCGTGTATTTCTTTGATATATTCATAGAGAAAAACGGAGCCAGCAGCGGTACGGTTGCAGATATAATCATCGTTGCTCTGTTGATTTGCAATATCTTTGTTTGATCATTTTCTGTGTTTTGTTATGCTGTGTTGCATAACTCTTCGATTTCTTTGTTATGGTGAACTGGTCACGGTTTGAATTCGCCATAGCGTTTGAGTAGTTGATAAGCCCAAATTTTGCTCGTTGCCTCATACAACATTCCCACTTCGCTTGTCGCGGCAAGTTGTTTGCCAAACATCCTTTTCGTAGCGCTGGATGTCCCTTCAGTAGCGGACCATCGAAAACCAAACCAATCATTCTGGATTTATCTGATAATTAATAATTATGCAACAAATAATTATGCAACACAACGCTATGGATGCGTATTTATAAGAATTTGTGCATCTGTTATATTGACTGATTGAAGGATAG
>JAJZJV010000027.1 GCA_021809925.1 Microcaldota archaeon
GCAGCTCCATGCCCAAAGGCAAAGAGCAAAGCTATTAATATGACTACTATGGCTGCACCAATTATCAATATGCTATTTTTCATATTCCCATCTTCTTAATATGCAAATCTTATCTCTTGATGGTCTTAAAATACTTTCCTTTCCTCTTTTAGGTATTTAATCCCATTGTGCTCGCCACCCTCCTGTAATAGGATCCCAGGATCGCTACCGAATATGCCGTCAACATCGGAGCTTGAATACAGGTATATCCATGCAGTTATAGTGATTGAGTTGTGGTTGCCAAAATCTATTGGAGTGCTTACATAGCTGCTCTGCCCGTTGAATACCCCGACGAACTGCGGCAGCGCATCCTGGCATTCCCCTTCGAGGTTTATGGAGCCTACGGTCCTCGGCCCGTAAGGCCTGAATACATGGCACGATCCGGGAGGGACGTGCGGCATGAAGAAGGTGCCACTGAAGATGCCGAGTTCGAAGAGCGCGACCATCACTATCGCGATGATGAGTATGGCCCAGCCATATGTCATGAGGTATTCCATGGCCGCCTGCGACTTCGACGACGATTTTAGTATTAGTTTTTGATTAAACTTTTTCCCAAAGAGTTTGTCTCTCTCTAGCCCATATCTCTTAAGCATTCTTGTTTTTGCCATATTTAACGATCGCAGAGTTAGCTTTTATATCCTTGGGTTTGCTATATATTTCCCTGCGCTTAACCCATAAGTATGCGCCAGGGTAGGGATTTGAACCCTAAAGTCCCGAAGGAACCGGTTGGCCTGTTTAGCATCACTGATCAGCTCTTGATGATTTAGAATCTCAAGACCGGCGCATTACCGGATTCTGCCACCCTGGCATAATTCGTTATCTGTATATTCTTCTACTAATTATTATAAACTTTCTTTAAGCATATATTATTGGTTTAAATGAGGTCCTCTGCAGCAAGTTCAAAGAATATCGATGAAAGGATATTAGTGCTAGCTGTGGATGTGGATAATGACCTTTATCGGAAAACGAAGATAAGCGGTCCATTGTATGGTAGGGTCGAAAACCTGAATGGTGCAACCCAACTTGCCCTAGCAGACCCTGAAGATCCAGATTCAAACACTATTTTCCAGGCAGTTAACATATACGATGAATTAAAAGAAGAAGGCTACCAAGTCAATGTCGCAACAATAACCGGATCAGAAAATGAGGGCTATCAGTCAGATAGCGAGATATCACGACAACTGGATCTTGTACTATCTCGATACAAATCAGATAAGTGTGTATTTGTTACCGACGGCGCGAGCGACAATAGAATACTTCCAATAATACAGTCGCGCATCAAGATCAATAGCGTAAAACTTCTCTCAATGAAGCAGTCTGAAAAGCTTGAGAACACCTACTTTGCAATCCTTGAGAAGCTAAAGGAACCTCATTACGCAAGGATAATATTCGGGATTCCTGCGGTATTGATACTCCTATTTGCAATAAGTTATATCTTTGGATTCGGACTCATGCTTCCCGCAATACTAATAGGGATATATCTTCTGGTAAAAGGATTCGGCTTAGAAGATCCATTCCTGGATTCGTTCAGAGGTTTTGGATTCAGCATAGACCGGAGCAGTTTTGTCTTCTATCTTGGAACATTACTCTTCATAGGCGCAAGCCTTTTTGTCGGATGGAACAACTATCTTCTCGAAATCGGAATCTCCGGGAATTCCTCCCTTGCGTGGGCTTATGGCATAGAGGGATTCTTGCTCCTACTTCCAATAGCGCTTCTGCTTTACCTCTTTGGCAGGATAATAGATCTAAGGGGAAAGCACTATTTTTTCAGAAGCTTCAAGTATGGTTCATACATGGGCTCCTCAATAATCTTCTGGGTATTAGCATACTCCTTTGTTGCATGGATAATAGGGCAGATATATTTCAGCCAGTTGCTCATGTACCTGATACTTGCGATATTCATTGGAGTAGGCATATCAGCTATCTCAAACTTCTTCAGGAACAAGGCTCTCAGGAGCAGGAAGCTTAAGGACAAATTCGTCATAAATGAGCTCGGGGCTCTAATAGGGAAGGTCGGGGGCACAGATACAAAGCATGGCAGATTCACTATAAACACGAACTTCGGAAATCCTATCACATACTCAATAGATAGGATCGTCGAGGTATCAGACAAGGTCATAATAAAATGAGCTTCAGCCTTTCTTAAAACTCGTAATTTGTCCAAGAAACCCAGAGTTTTTAAACAAGGCTTCACACCGCGAAAGTATTAAATACTTAATCCGAAAAATGAGATAATGCCTATGGAGTATAATAATAAGAATATAATTCTTAATGAGCTCATAGGACTCAGAGTAAAGATATCAAGCAGCGTTGACAGAAAGGAAAGAGGCATTTCTGGAAAAGTCATCGACGAGACAAAAAACACATTGTCAATAGATACAAAGGAAGGAAGGAAAAGTATTATAAAGAGTAGAGCAGTATTTATCTTTTATTCTGGAAAAAAATCTTTTAAAGTGAATGGTGAAGAGATTAATTTCAGGCCTTATGAGCGTATCGAAAAGGCCATGAAGTTCTACAAGCGTAGATCCCTTCAATAAAAACCAAACACCGCTCATGTTTGCTAGATTAAGTGATCATTTGGAATGCAATGACCTAAGATGCCCTGTGCACGGCAGCATAAAGACCAGAGGAATGCAGATGTCTGGAAGAGTTGTCAGCGACAAGGCCAAGAAAACCATAATAGTCGAGATAGATTACACAAGGTACATATACAAGTATGAAAGATACCTTAGGCGGAGATCAAGGATACCTGTGCACAAGCCTGATTGCATTGATATCAAGCTTGGGAGCACCGTGAATATCGCTGAGACAAGACGGCTGAGCAAGACAAAATCCTTTGTAGTCACATCTGTTGTTAAATAATGCTATAATACGTTTAGTTGATATTAATGAAAGGACTATCTTCCAGAATCATGAAAACGCTCATACCTGGGGCAATACTGACATGCGCTGACAACAGTGGCGCATACGAATTCAAGATGGTTCACATTGTAGGAAAGGGGGGTAGAAGAAGAAGGCCAGCCGCAGCCGGAGTCGGCGATATAATAATAGGAAGCGTTGTAAAAGGAAATCAGACCTACAGGAAAAAGCCAGTAAGGATAATAGTGATAAGGCAAAGGGCTCCAATAAGAAGGGCAAATGGCATGAGAGTAAGATTCGAAGATAATGCTGCAATAATGGTAAACGAGGAAAATCTTCCAATAGGCACAGAGGTCAAGGGAGCGATGGCAAGAGAAGTCGTCGAGAGATATGTCAAGGTTGCAGGAGTTGCATCAAGAGTTGTGTGATATTTATGATAAAAAGCAGCAAGGCAAGAAAACAGAGGCGATTTAGGTTCAACGCCCCATTGCATGAAAGGCAGAAATTCGTAAATGCTCACATATCTAAGGAACTTTCGGCAAAGCTTGGCATAAAGAAAAGAAGCATAGAAATAAGGAAGGGAGATACTGTAAAAGTCAGGAGTGGGGATCAGAAAGGAAAGAGCGGGAAGGTTATCAAAGTGGATTTAAGGAAGAGCAAGGTTAGCATAGATGGACTGAATGTAAAGAATGCGAAGGGAAAGGAATCAAACATACTAATCAATGTTTCAAATCTTTACATTACAGATCTTGACCTCAGCGATAAACTGAGAAAAGAAAAAATAGAGAGGTTCAAGTCGAAGTGATGTTATGGGCAACAAAGGCAATAATCGACATATAAAGAGGCTTGCTTCGGCCAGCAGGCTTAGGGTTAAACGAAAGGAAGCAGTCTACCTCTCAAAGCCAAAGGCTGGAAGGCATAAAAGAGATGATTCTGTAGCCCTGGGTGTCATACTAAGAGAGCAGATGGAAGGAATAGATACCGCAAAGGAAGCAAATAAGGCTCTCCTAGAGGGAAGCATAGAAGTCAATGGAAAGGTAATAAAAGAGTTCAAGTATCCTGTAGGGTTGGAGGATTATGTTCACATTAAGCCTAGCAACGAATATTTCAAACTATCAATAGGCGCTCACGGGAGCCTGAAGGCAGAGAAGGTAAAAGGATACTCATCAAGAATCATGAAAGTAATTGGAAAGTATATAGCTCCTTCAAACAAATTGATGATAGTGCTTCACAGCGGAGAGACCAGAGAAGGCAAGAACGAGATTAAGGTAAACGACTCAATACTTCTTAAAGACGATAAGATAGAGAAAGTCCTGAAGCTCGAGAAAGGCTCCGAGTGCATAGTCATAAGCGGAACTCACGCATCAGAGACTGGTAGGATAAAGGAGATAAAACAGGGAACATCCACAAGAGAAGCCCTAATCGAGATTGAGAGCAACTCGAAGAACTTTGAGACACTTTTGAATAATATAATGGTAATTGGCGCTTGATATGACAGATTCAAATTCAATGAGAGAGATATACCTTGACAAGCTTATAGTGAATATAGGCATAGGTCAGAACGAGAATCTCTTTCCAAACGCAAAGGCGCTTCTTGAGAAGCTGACTGGGCACAAGGCGATATCGACAGTTTCAAAGAAGAGAGAGCCAGAGCTCAAGCTCAGGCAGGGACAGATAATAGGCAGCATGGTAACACTTAGAAAAGACGATGCTGCATCCATGCTTAAGATGGCTCTTGATGCGAACAGCAACACTCTCAAGAAGAGTGCGATATCAAACAACTCACTAAACTTTGGTATAAGGGAATACATTTATATTTCCGGAGTCAAGTACGATCCCAAGATTGGCATGTTCGGAATGAACATTAATGCCTCTTTCACGAGAAAGGGAAAGAGAGTTGAAAAGAGAAGAATCAAGAATAGCAAAGCAGATCCAAAACACAGCAGGATCTCTAGAGAAGAGATAATCGAGTATCTGAAGAATAATTACAAGGCAACGGTATCTGAATAGGTGATTTGATAAAAGAAAGCTATGAGCTGAGGCAGAGGGGCAAAGGAAAGAGAATGTGCAGAATTTGCGGATCTGCAAGAGGCCTTATACGATCATATGACTTAAATATATGCAGAAGGTGCTTTAGGGAAGTGGCACGCAATATAGGCTTTGAGAAATATTAGTGATTATTATGGTTGATCTTCTTTCAAACGTTATTAACAAGATAAAGGTCTACGAAACGATGGGAATAAACGAGTGTGTGGTTCCATCCACAAAGCCAATAAAGGCAGTCCTCGAAGTCATGAAGAAAAATAATTACATACAGGGACTTGAGGAGATAGAAGAAGGCAAGTTCAAGCAGCTAAAGGTATCTCTATCAAAAAAGATCAATGATGTCGGGGTAATAAAGCCAAGGCACGCAGTAAACCTGGAAGAGTTCCAGAAATATGAGAAAAGATACATTCCAAGCAGGGATTTTGGAATACTCATCGTCTCAACTTCAAAGGGCATAATGACAAATAAGGAAGCCAGGGAGAACCATGTCGGAGGCAGACTTCTGGCATATGTGTATTGACTGTGATATTTATGTATGAGCTAAACATCCCACAGGGAGTAAGAGCCGAATTGAATGTAGCAGAGCTTAAGATAACTGGTAAGCTTGGTTCTACTGTGAAGAGGTTCAATCCCAAATATGTCTCTGTGAAGATCAACGGCAACAAGATCTTTCTTGATGCAAGCCCGAACAAGAAGCTCACAAAGAAATCGACTCTTGCAGTACATAGCTTTGAGGCAGAGTTGCGTGCAACGATGGAGAGTGTAGAAAAAGGCATAGAGAAAAAGATGAAGATACTATATGCACATTTCCCAATGACGATTGAGATCAAGGGGACAAAGTTCTTCATCAAGAACATGTTTGGAGAGCGTGTTCCGAGGTCCACAAGCATAATTGGAAATACTAAGGTGGAAGTGAAGGGTCAGGAAGTGCATATCAGGGGAGTCGACCAATATGATGTTGGGCAGACAATAGCAAACATCAGGAAGATCTGCTATGCTCGAGGATACGATACGAGAGTGTTCCAGGACGGTGTATACTTAGAAGAGGCTGAAGAATAATGTCTGATAATAAGATAATCAAGAAGCGCCACCCAAAATTTAATGTCATGAAGGGAGGAGGCACGAACAGGAGCAAGATCAAGGATAGGTGGAGAAGGCCAAGGGGAATCGACAGTAAAAAGAGAATCAAGAGGAAGGGGTACGGGGCAGTTCCAGGGATAGGCTACAGAAACAAGGAAGAAGTCAGATATACAAGGCCTGATGGAAATAAGGAAATACTAATAAACAATGAGAAAGACCTTCTTGGAATGAAGGGAATGGAGGGTTATGTGGGCAGATTCCATCACGCATTATCCAGAAAAAAGAGGATAGCACTTCAGAAGATAGCGGCTGAGAATAAGATAAAGATTGTTAACAAGGTCATCCAATGAGCATAAAGTTTGCAAAAAGGGCAGCAGGACAGATACTCAACAGGGGAGAGTCATCCATAAGGATAAATCAAAACTCCCTTCAGGATGCTGCAAAGGCAATAACAAAGGAGGATGTTCGAGCATTAATTTCTAATGGCGGCATATATGCAATACCAGCGAAGCACAATGTCAGCATGAACTCAAAAACGCTTAGAAAGAAGAGGAGTGAGGGAAGAAGGAGAGGAAAAGGAAGAAGGAGAGGAACCTCAAATGCAAGGTCAGGGTCCCTATGGGAGAAAAAGGTAAGATCCCAGAGAATACTCCTTAAGAGGCTGAAGCTAATGGGCAAGCTCTCCACAAAAGATTTCCAGAGATATTACAAGCTGATAAAAGGAAATTCCTTTGCAGACAAGAGTTCATTGCTCATGAATCTCTCGGAGAATGGCATAAAGGTAAGCGCAGAGGAACTGAAGCAGGTAAATGATTACGTAAAGTCCCTTTATCAAAAGAAGAGAGTCGATCCTCAGGCAAAGCCTCAGGGAGAGAACAAACCAAAGGAGACGAAGGAGGCCAAGAAGAAGCCTGGCAAGAAATCTGGCAAGTGATTTTCATGGCTAGCATAAAAGATATTAAATTCAGGAGACGAAGGGAGTCAAAGACAAATTACAGGAAGAGACTCGCACTAGTCAAGAGCAACATGTGCAGGATAGTCGTAAGAAAGAGCAACAAGAGAATAATGGGTCAGATAGTGAAATACGAGGAAAGAGGAGACAAAGTGCTTGCATATGCCGGCTCAGAAGAGCTTAAAAAGTTCAATTGGCAGAGCAGGGCGAATAGACCAACAGCATATCTCACTGGACTACTGCTTGCAAAGAAAGCCAAGTCTTTATCTCAGGAGTGCATACTTGATATAGGGCTGAGCCAGCCAGTCAAGAACTCGATACCATTCGTATTTGCTAAAGGATGTGTTGATGGTGGGCTCAAGGTCAATGGAAGCTTTGATATCGATGCCAAGGTTTATGATCTTTCAGGAAGTAATTATGCCAAGGAGCTCAAAGAGAAGGATCCGGAGAAATATAAAAAAGAATATTCCTCCTATATAAAAGCCAAGATAGAGCCAGAATCATTGCATATCCTTTTTGAAGAGGTAAAGAAAAAGATATAGGTTGATGTTTTGAGAAACTTTAATAGATCGGATCGCAGAAACGAGCCAAGAATCTTCAATTTCGAAGAATGGGAGCCAAAGACCAAGGTCGGAAAACTTGTCAAGGAGAAGCAGATAACAACAATCGAAGAGATATTCGCAATGGGAAAACCTATAAAAGAAGTAGAGATAGTTGATGCTCTGATACCAAATCTCGAAGACAAAGTGCTTAAGATCTCATCAGTACAAAGGATGACAAAGAACAACAGGAAGCAGAAATACAGGACCACAGCCATAGTCGGAGACAGGAATGGCCACATCGGAATAGGAGCAGGGAAGAATGTCGAGGTCAGGCCATCCATAGAGACTGCCGTAATCAGCGCAAAGAAGAATATCATACCACTCAATCTGGGATGCGGCTCATGGGAGTGCAGCTGCGGAACAAAGCATACTCTTCCAATAACCGTAAGCGCGAAGCGTGGAGGTGCGGAGGTCCTTATCAAGCCAGCCCCGAGAGGAGTTGGCATAGTCGCAGGAGAGACTGTAAAAGCTGTCCTTGAGCTAGCAGGAATACAGGACGTATGGACCTTTTCCAGAGGAAGCACAAAGTCCGTATTCAATACTGCACTTGCAACGTACTCCGCATTGAAGAAAGTATCATCAATAAAGAATGTCGAGGCACTGAAGCATTAGTTCAATGCTCTTTGACCTATTCGGGATTCTCTTTCAGGATCTATTCCTATTTGTTTAGAATCAGTCAGAATCAGTTAATTATGATACTGCCTTTATGCTTCTCTCCAAGGATCACTTTCTCAAGCTCATCTATGTCGTCATTCACAAAGCTTACTTTTATGTTCGATCTTTTCGCAAGCTTGCTTGCGACAAGGTCAAATATGAAGTTTTCTCTTGCTCCCCTAGAATCATATTTGTAAGCAAGCTCTATCATCTTATCATGGTTCAGCTCCTCAAGCATCTCGGCTCCTTGCTCAGATGGCGGCCTGTCATATATATAAGGAACCCTGCTTACATTTATCAGCTCCTTGCTTCCAACGGCCTCGCACGCAAGGACGCATGTCGAGTCTGTGGTTATTCCTGGAAGAAGGCCTCCAAGCACCGATATCTCGTTGTTGCCCATGACCATTTTCAGTTCGTCTATGCTTGTTATTATGTTGGAATATACTTTAAGATACTCAGAGAGCATATCCTTTAAAAAGAGGGCATTTATCCTTGTGAAGGCTATGCCTATCTCATCAAGCACGGAATTGTTTTTTATGACTTTCTTTGCAGCGTCTATGTAAACCTTATTGACATAGCCACCGCCTACGACTATGACAAATCTTTTGTCTTTCCTGTGCTTAGAGAGCATCTCTCCAAGCCCTTTGATGTACTCAACATTGACTCCGTCTTCACCAGATACTATGCTTCCTCCCAGAGATATGCAGAATGTTTTCATCTAACCATTATTATTTTTCCGCATAAGTATAAAAAGAGAAGCAATAGCTAGCTCCTAACACTCTCCTTAAGCCTGTATCTTTCTGCATCCAACACATAGAGCTCCCATCTCTCTTCATTTGGTATTGAAAGCATACTGTCGAGAGCATTGTTCCTTGGGATCTTCTCGAATCCAATGGCAAGCAGTATTCCTCTCCCATTGCTTGCTTCGTTCTTTACCGATACAATATACTTAATCTCGGGATTGTTTCTTATAAATCCATCGAGGAGTGCTTCAGCAAGCTTATATCCTACCCCATTGCCCCTATATGCGTTGTCAACAACTGCGGACCTGAGCTCCGCCCACCCGTTATTAATCAGAAGGACTGCCCTATGGCCGACTATTGTTCCTCCCTGGCCTTCAGCAACATACGAATTGCCAAGAGCGACCCACCCCTTAAGCATATCCTCTGTTACTCTGTCAACAGCTCCGCTAACTGAAGCTTCTGCATTGATCATGAATAATATCTTATCCACATCTCTCTGCGTAGCCAGCCTTATCCTTACTCCTGATTCAGACCTCGCATTCCTATCTATCATCGCCATGAATGTTTTTACCGCCATTTAGTTCACTTTTTAAGAATAAGCTCAGAGCTTTTTTTCAGACAGGTACAATATTATTGCTTGCTCAAGCAGAAGCTTGTTCTTCGCCTGCTCCCATACTATGCTCTTCGGCCCATCGATTACTTCTGCGGTTATCTCCTCTCCCCTATGTGCAGGAAGGCAGTGCATCACAAGAACATCCTTCTTCGCATAATTTAACATGGAGCTGTTGACCTGGTACTTTGAGAAGAATGCCTTCCTCTTCTCAGCTTCCTTCTCCTGGCCCATGCTTACAAAGGTATCTGTGTAAATTATATCTGCGTCTGCAACACCATCCTTTATCTCATCATGAGCTTCCACCCTGCTAAATTCCCTCGCTTTTGTGAAGTAAACGGGATTGGGCTGGTATCCATTAGGTCCGACAAGTGAGATCTCAGCTCCAAGCTTAGCTCCCGCAAGCATCAGCGAGTTTGCGGTGTTAGCAGCTATATCCCCAACAAAAGCTATCCTTATTTTCTTCAGCTTCTTCTTTGCCTGCAATATTGTGTATAAATCAGCAAGAGCCTGCGTAGGATGTTCAGTATCTGTGAGAGCATTTATCACGGGTATGCTTGAATTCCTGGCAAGTTCAAGAAGATCGTTCTGGCTGAACATTCTTGCAGCAAGGAAGTCCACGTAGGCGCTAAGCACCTTCGCTGTATCGCCTATGCTCTCTCCTCTAGAAATCTGCGATGTAGATGGATCTATATATATGGCAGCACCTCCAAGCTTGACTATGGCAACCTCAAACGATGTTCTTGTTCGCGTTGAAGGTTTCTGGAAGAGTAGCGCGAGTACTGATCTCTCCTTTAGTGATATCGCGAGCCTTCCTTTTTTCAGGTCGTCTGCTATGTCAAATATCTCATTGATCTGCTCCTTCGAAAAATCATCCACACTCAAAAAATGCATTTATAAACCTCTCAAACTTCATCAGAAGAACCGTTTAATATAAGATGTATCATCTGATACACACATGTATCATTAATAATACTGCATGAAAATATTTAAATCCTCTTTTTTGAAGTGTGTATGCGGAGAAAAAAAAGAGTTATCCTCCGAAGATTAGGCCAAGCCCCTGCTCGCTCTCCTTTCTCTCTTCTTCGATGGTGCTGATTATCCTGTCCTCTGTCTCCTTGTCAGCTTCCTTTATGCCATCTATCTCTTTCTTGAGTTTCCTTTCCGCTTTCTCAAGGAATTCATCAGTTGCACTTAAGTAAAGGTAATACTTGTCCCTGTCAAGGTTCAATGCAGCTCCGTCCTTGAGAAGGTAATCCTGTCTTGCAAATATTATGTTAGCTTCCTCATCTTTCTTGATCCTTGCAAGATCCTCCTCGTTAAGGCTCTTGTCCAGGTATGGATCATATTCGAGCAGCTTCTTTAATGCATCTAACTTATCAGATTCGCAGACATAAACTCTTGCAGTTATAATAAGCACCTTATATTAGCTTTGCATTGATGCTGCCCTCTCTTCCAGGCCTGTTGATCACTACCGCCTTTCCAAGGTCTGTGTCTATTACTGTGCCTTTTGTTATTATCTTCAGTCTTGCAAAGTTCCTGTTGTCTTTAGATTCGAGTATTGCCTTAATTTTAACTTTCTTGTAGCCTTCATTCGTAAGGAGGTTTGCAGAAGAGGCGTATTTCAGCTTTCCTTTTTCGGTACCGCCTCTCGACCTTGTCGTCTTTATGACATTTTTCTCCCCAAGCCTTGTGGAAGTGAAGTAGCCTCCTATTTCATGCCTCTTCTTATCCCTGTTCTTTATGACTCTCTTTCCATTTCCTGCTCCTTTTCTTCCGGATCTGCCATGTAATTGTACTCCGAATTGGCTCATGCATCTTACCTTGTATAAATATAGGGAGTTTCTTTGCAAGAAACACCATTATATATTAGAGGGGAAGTATTATTAATTATTATCCCAAGCCATATCCGTGCTTAATATGGAGAGTCTTGCCAAAGCCATACCAAACATATCCTCACTTAAGCTTTATGGGTATCTCTGTTCATCAGAAACAGGGATAAAAACCCTCTTAGACCATGCATCAAAAGCCACTTCCGGAGAGAATTTCGTTCTTCTAACTGTTGATTCTTCTTCAGTAATTGAAGGAATAGCTGCAGCCTATCTGAATGCATATCTGCATTACATTGAAGGAAGCATGAGGTCCAGGTCAATTGCGTTGGAGATACTTCTCTTCCTAAGCAAGGATATGAACATCAGCAAGGCAATAACCGGGAGTGGCGCAAACGATAGCAAAGCCTTCTTCGTCTTTTGCAACAATAAAGAAATAGCAGACTCTTTCCTGAAGGAATACTGCACAAAAAAGAAAAACCTAAGAATCACTCTCGATATGGAGAAATCTGGAAGAATAGCCCTAGCAGGGATATCTGACTGATAAATGATTCGCCCCTCAAACCCATCATTTCAATGGTGGGTTAGGGGCGTAAGAAGGTATATGAGAATGCAAAACAAAACAAGAAATATGGAAACTATGCGTGCCTACAAGTTCAGGATATATCCTGACCAGAAAAGGCAGACAGCCATAGACAATTCCATATCTCTGTCCCAAAGACTCTACAACAAAC
>JAJZJV010000028.1 GCA_021809925.1 Microcaldota archaeon
GACAGAGGGGAAGTCACGCTCAGGGAGAGAATGTAAGACCTCGACAGGAGGCGACTCTCGAGGAACTGAGAACATACCCTGCAAATGCAGGGGAAGCCAACGACCTTTAGTCGTTGGAGGATGTCACTAATGCAAGGATATCACAGAAACCTCAGAATTCTCTCAATGCTATCCCAGCTATGCGCCTCCATGATCCTTCTATCTTGATTTTTCTCAAGAAAGTCTGCGTTCCATGGCTGCTTGAGAAGGATAGCTCTCTTACCAGATGAGACGGCCATCTCAGCAACTTTATGGAAATCATCTATGAATATGTCTACTTCCTGCTCGGATTTCTCATCCGGATGGCTTACTTGTATATATTCATCAAAATGTATCTTGTTCATTTCTAACCAAGCCTGTATGTTCTTTCCGTTACCAACCGATGCTGTTGTTATGCATATCTTGAATCTCTCTGAGAGCATATCCATTATCCTAGGAATCGAGTTGTCCACCAGCGCCATATCTTCCCAATCAGCCCATGCATCGCTGAATCTCCTCAGTACCTCTTCATGACTGACTCCGTGGAATACTTTGGTGAGATAATAATTCCTAACATTGCTGATCATGATGCTTGTTCCAAGGCTGATATTAAGGCTCTCTACAACAGGACTCACGCTGTTTGCTAAGGTACCATCAATATCTATTCCTAAAACTACCATCATTCTACCTTTTCAAGAAGCGCGAACTTAGCTAGCATTGCCTCCAGTTGGATCCTGTCATTTGCTCCCTCGACAATCCTGAAGTTGTAATCTCCTATCGCGCTTATTAGCCTCAGCTTCAGTTTCTCATCGATCTCAAGGTTAAGGGCTTCCCTATAACATTGTAGCAGTACATCCTCACCACTCATTCCATATGACAAGACTAATATGTTCAGTTCATTCCTAGCTTTTATGAAATCTCCTGAGAGCGCGTACCTAAGCATTGCTATGACCTCCTTCGGCCTTGCCCGTGCTGCTATATCATAAATTGAGGCCTCTGTAACGTTCTTCCTTGACACAGAAGCGCTTTGGAGCACGTTTGTCAATTTCCTGAGGTCTCCTTCACTTACATATATTAAGGCTTCTGCTGACTTTCCATCAATCTCCAAGCCTTCACCTTCAGCAACTCTTTTGATGTAATTCATCATGTTTTCTTCCTTCAATGGCTTGAATCTCAGGACAACGCACCTGCTTTGTATAGGCTCTATAATCTTGCTCGCATAATTTGCGCTAAGTATAAATCTCGTTGTTGCAGAATATTTCTCCATGGTTCTTCTCAGCGCATGCTGCGCTTCAGGCGTTAGTGCATCAGCCTCATCTAAAAAAATTATCTTCACCATGCCTCCGGATAGAGGTATCGTTCTTGCGAATTCCTTTACTCTTCCTCTTATCACATCTATTCCCCTAGAGTCGCTGGCATTAAGCTCAAGGAATGCCTCGCTCAGGTTATCCTTATATAGTTCCTTTGCAAGGGCTATCGCCGAGGTAGTCTTACCTACGCCTGCCGGTCCTGAAAATATCATATTTGGAAAGTTCTTTGCCTCAGCGAAAGCCTTGAGCTTATCAACTATGGCTTCCTGCCCTATAATCTGGTTTAGTTGCGCTGGCCTGTATTTTTCTGTCCATGATGAATCGAGAATTTCCATAAGCAGCACCATTACTTATTGAGATGAAAAAGATAAATATTGATAGCATTGCTTCAAAACTTCATGCAAAAGCACTATGCCTACAATTACAATGTCCCTTCATCAGACACATCGCCAATGCTTCGAAAGCAACAGAACATTATCTGGCGGAAAGATCCCAATCTGCCAAGTTACCATATTCTCAGTAACTCTTAGCCAGCTATACCGTACAACAACTGAGCTTAGATATGTCATCGTAGAATGCCTGAGCAGCAAGCTTCATCCCTTCGCTAAGTGTCGGAAAGACATGTACTGTATCTATTATATCATCTATTGTTAAGCCGAATTTGACTGCAAGCACACCCTCATGTATGAGTTCTGCTGCGTGAGGCGCTATGATATGCACTCCGAGTATCTTTTTTGTCTTGCTGTCTATCACTATCTTTGCAAGCCCACGCGTATCTCCAATTATTGCTGCCTTTGCCACAAACCTAAATTCTACTGGGCTGCAACTGCACTCTATCCTGTTTTTTATCACCTGCTCTTCGGTCATGCCTACCATTGCTGCCTCTGGATAAGTAAATATCGCGCTAGGCACTTCATTCAGGTTTATTGTCTTGTTAGCATTCTCAAAGATATTAGAGGTTGCTACGTTGCCTTCCTTTGCAGCCAGGGTCTCGAGCATAGGTTCTCCAGTGACGTCACCAGCCGCATATATGCTTCTAGCTGTCGTCTTGAGTGTCTTATCAACTTTGATGAAGTTTCTCTCATTCAGCTCTACTCCAGCAGCATTCAGATTCAGCCTTTCTACGTTAGCTGTCCTTCCAGTAGCAAAAAGTATCTCTTCCGCATCAAAAGCAGTCTCGACTTCCTTCACTCTGGCAGTTATTTTCTTTAGCCCTCCTCCAGATCTTACTCCAACCAGGGTTGCATTGGTTATTATCTTGATTCCACCTTCTCTCATATATTGGGTAAGGTGGTTGCTCAACTCTGGCTCCCAGTTTGGTATTATCCTATCGCTCCTCTGTAGCAAGGTAACCCTAACACCCAACCTGGCAAAGAGCTGGGCAAACTCTAACCCGAGCGCCCTACCACCTACAACTATAAGTGATTCTGGGAGTTTGTCCATTGACAGGGCTTCTTCATTTGTGAGATAGTCTATCCCATCTATGCCTTTTATCTCTGGTACTGCTGATCTTGCCCCGGTAGCTATCAGGATGCGCTTTGACTTTATCTCTCTAGACCCGAGCCTTACTGTATCTGCATCTATGAACGTTCCTATCCCTTCTATAAAAGTGACGTTTTCCATCCCATCTAATACTTCCTTGTATTTTTCATCTCTAAGGCTATCTACAATCTCGTTCTTCTCTTTGATTATCTTCGCATAGTCGAGCTTTCCAATTGTGTAGTCTAATCCTGCATATCGTCTTCTCCGAAGCTCTTCCATAAATGTGCTCACAGTTATGAGCCTCTTGCTAGGCACGCATCCCACATTTATGCAAGTCCCTCCAAGCACTGCCCCGCTAGTTGCGCCTCCGCCTATCATAACCGTTTTAATTCCGAGCCTATTCGCCCTTATTGCTGCTGCGAAAGCAGCAGACCCCTGACCAAGTATTAAATACTCAAATTTCTCTATTTAATCACCTTTGAGATATACCTCTTATTTGCTACATTGCAAGATATTATCTGTTTTTTGTAAGATGCTATGTGGCTTATTATACTGTTTACTGCCTGCCTTACTTCTGGATTGATTGCATATATTCTTTCCTTACCTGCTCTTCTTACGTTAACAAATCCGCAATTCAAAAGGCAATGCAAGTGGTGAGAGACATTGCTTTGTTCGATTCCAGTCATGCCAACTATCTCGCTTACGTTCAGATCTCTCTCTGCAAGATAACCCAGTATGCTGAATCTGTTGTAATCGCCTATTGCATAGAAGAATGCTTTGAACTCAAGTTTATCCATTCAATCACTATAGAGTGTTGTTTATGGCTCCCTCCAACTGCGAAAGAGTTGATTCAGGCGAACCGTTTATATATAATACAGTACCATTTGGAGAGATAAGGTAATATATATCCAAATAGCCTTTTGGGTCGTAAGCTGCAGTCATGTTATAACCTGCAAATGCTGGTATTATTACATTGTTAGAGTATGCGCTAGGAGCATATGAATTAACGAAGCCCCCTACTGGCTGGCCGCTATATCCCAAGTCCTTATAAAGTTCCAACTCAACAAGCTTAATCCCACGCTTCTTAAAAAATTCATAGTTCTGGTTTATCACTTCATTACCTTGTGCGCAAGAAGGGCACCAGGTAGCTACGAACCAAAGCACCACTATGTGCCCTTTGTATGCAGACAAATTCGCATATGAACTATTGCTTAGAAAAAACCCATAATCTGGAGCAATAGAACCAACAGTAATATTCTGCTGCACAGCATTCCTGCTGTAAGAATCATATCTCATAAACAACAAAATCACAACAATCAGGGCTGCGAGCACTACAATTCCAACCATCAATTTCCTTCTCATCTTTTCACCATACAGCATCTTACAATGTTTCTTGAAACTAATAAAACACTCAGAAAGAGAATACCCATAGAGAACGCAATTAAGATCGTTTCGTAGGTAGCAAACGGGCCCTGAAAATCGCCAGTTACATTTATTATTGTAGTGGTGGACGCACCAAAGGCAGCTAAGATAGCGGGTATAATGGAAGTACAGCAAAGACCACTTGGGATTATTGCTGCAATCACTGCTCCTAAGCCTGTTTTTCCGCTAAGCGAGGCTCCATTTACAAACGCGAAGGCATTCATAATCAATGATAGTCCAAGAAGCACACTAATAGCTAAGGATACAGTTAATGAGTAAATGTTTAGTCCAAACGCTATCTTTGGAAGTGCTAAATTTAATGAAGAGCCAGAAAGCAGATAAGAATATCCAAGAAAGGATAGCAGAGCAACAACTAAAAACGCAACAAAGTATGCTCTGGAGTTTAACACAAAGCGAACTGCGTTTATTACTCCAAACCCTTTATTCATAATATATGAATAACCAATCATATTTATATTACTTTGGCTTCTGTATACTTAGCTCCCATACTTTTAGTTCCGCTTCAAACACTGAAAATAAGATAAAATCCCAAGCCAAAGAAGATTCCTCTGAACTATACTTTATAGTGGGCAATGCATGTAAGCAGCCAGTGTTTAGATCTCCTTAGAACCTAATCTGAACAATGAACTCAGAGAATCTCATGCAAAGAGCAGCGTAAATCCTAATATAAGGAAGATGATTATGTGGCCTAACAATCCAAACTTAAGTGTGCTAATTGCTTTTTTGTCCAGTTCGCCATTCCTGTAACCTTTCAGAGCGCTGCGATATATTGATAAATAGATGCCAAAGAACATTGCTGCGAAGACAACTAGGGCGTAAAAGATTTCTGGAAGGTTTAGCAAATCGTGGAGAGTTTTTTGACCTATTTTGACAAAAAATTTAAGACTTTGACGTCGATTTACTCACCACAAGTAGTGAAAGAGTAAGTTTCACTACCGGCAAGCACTGTTTTAGGTTATAAATTTAATGATTTATAACGCAGCAATTTATTTGATTAAATTGACTGCATTGCCGACTTCGGTTTCCTCAGTCGGCACAATTTTCCTTCCTTTGGTCGGAAAATTGGTTTACAGTTTATAGTCGTTTTTTTTGGGGGGGGCAAAAACAACTATTTTGATTGAACTTTTCCTAAAAGTTAAGGTTACTTGCACTGCCTTGTTGAAGGCTTAGAGCCCCTCGATTTTATTTGCAAAATCAGAGCTGGGCGATTCAAGGAAAAGGTTATATAAATTAAATGGCTTAAACTAATAGTACAGAAATCGGATGGTTTTTATGACAGGACCCTTAGAAGAAGAACTTAAAACATACGAGGAAAATAAGCAAGACTTAGTAAAGAAAGCTAATGGCAAGTATGTTTTAATAAAAGGTAAAACTGTAGTAGATATTTTTGAGTCTGAGAAGGATGCTATTAAGATAGGGATAGAGAAATTTGGTAATGTGCCATTTTTAGTCAAGAAGATTGAAGAAATAGAACAAAAGCAAAATTACACTTCTAATCTTATAAAGGTAGGTTAAATGCCTTCAATAACGATAACATCTGCTAATCTACAAGTAGACGGTCCAGTACTAGAGGTACATTTCTTAATATCAAAAGAACTAGAAGAGAAATTGAAAAAGGAAGGCAAGTCAATTCCAGAGCCAGTGGTGATTAAGGCCCAGATAGATACGGGTGCCTCTAACTGCGTTGTCCAAGAGGATATTCCAAAGAAACTAGGATTACAGCCTATTGGTTCGGTAAAGATAGCTACGCCGTCAAGTAGAGACCATCTATGTTATACTTATTATATGCGTATGCTAATACCTGCACAGAAAATTACATACGATGGTATATTTACCGCTGCTCCATTGGCAGGGCAGAATATATCTAGCTTGATCGGAAGAGACTTGCTTGCCCATGGCATACTTATTTACATAGGTTACGCTAAACAATTTACTTTATCTTTACTATAAAGGTTGGAGCTAAATCAGAGCTGGCCGTTCAGACTTCAAAACATGGGGCGTAGGTCTATTAGGAGCCGTTTTCGTTGCTGTAGCTATTCTATTTTGGTTTGGCGGAGATGCCGCTGCCTTAGTGCTAATTTTACCTGCTATTTACGCAGGTTATAGATTTAGGAGAAGAACAGGGATATTTGTTTATCAGGGCTGAATACTATCCGGAAGCACCGTTAAAGAAAAGGTTGCACTACTTACCATACACATCTATTTTATCGCCAATGTGATGAACCTCTCTTATACCACCTGGTGGTCTTAAAGGATTTCCATTGCATCCGTGTGTTTCTGGAACCCAATGCATGGCACAAAAGTATCCATCACAATATCTACATTGATGAACGTCTGTCCAGCCATTATATTTCTTATCACAATATGAGCAAAAATTTGCTATATGATATTTTTTAAACTCTAACTGCTTCTTCTTAAGATATACTACCTTCTCAGATTTCTTCATTTTAGCGAACTTTTCAACGTTGAGTTTTTCATATGGAACTGAATACTTATTCTCTGATTTCTTTATTTGCGTATAATCTTTTTCCATGGCAGAACACTCAGAATTATGCTTTTCTGGTGCTATATGCCTAGAACAAAAATATTTATTGCAGAACAAGCATTGGTGTTTATCTGTACGCTCAAGATACTTTTTAGCACATCTTGCACAATAATTTTTATTGCTAAATGTTTTGTGTATAAAATCCGATATTACAGATGTCATTTTACTACCGCAATTCTTATGTTATCAATTCTACATGCATGCTTTTATTCTTATCTTTTAGGTAACCCTAGCCCTTTAGCTAAGCCAGCACGTTCAGAGCTACGCTCCTCACGTGGGCTAACGACCCAACGGTCTGCAAGCTAGCAACCTAGCAAGCGGCTGATTTTGACCCCCTGCAAAATCAGCCTTAACGCCGCCATGTCCTGCAAAGCAGCCGTAGCCCGCCGTGCGACATCCAAAGGTGTCTTAAAGGCGGGCGGAGGCTGCGAGGCGGGAGTTTCTCTACATGAAACTCTACATGGACGGCTATAATATTGATGTGCAGTCATGTAGAGAGAAAATAGCCCTATTTTTAGGGCTTACAAAGGAGGTTTTCTCTACATGGATTGCTAAGTTCATGTAGAGAACTTTAGGGCATGTAGAGAAAGGGCGGCTCGGCTGCTCTGAACAGCTTATTTAAGGCTTATATGCTATAAAGAATTGAAGGCGTTAGGCATGATGTACAGATATGATCAGAACACGGATGTATTGGTGCTAATCATAGGCAAAGGTAGGTTAGACTTCGGTCATCAGAGTGGGAATATCATAGTTCACCATGATAAGGCAGGAACGCCGCTTGAGATAGAGATACTTGACGCTAAGAAGACTACTATGAAGATTTTAAGCACAATCATTGAAGGCTCTTTTTGAGGCTTATTGCCTGAGATAAGCCAAAGGTGTTGTCTATCTCCTTGTAGAGTTCCTCTTTCCTAGTGCTTATGTAGGTCATGGTTGTGCTGGGATCGCTGTGCCTAGCGAACCTGCTTGTAAGCACCAGATTCCCGTTTGTCTGCTTGGCAAAGCTGGTTATTGCATAGTGCCGGAGGCTGTGGGTAGTCAGTCTGTGGAGGTGCCTTACGCTCCTGTTAGGGTTGGTTTCATCTGAGGTATCGTATATCTCGTCCAATTCTGCAAGTCGCACATAGTACCTGAACCTGTTGCGGACGTAGTCCTGTTCTAAGTACGGTTCCGGCCGCTTGGTTCTCAGCTTATCAGCATAGAACAGATAACCCTGTGCCTTCTCTATCTCGGCCTTATGCTTCGAGATGAAGGCTATGGTATCCTTGAACAAAGGCATCGGTATCAATAACGAGTCCATTAACTGGGCCTTCTCGGTCTTCAGGGTAAGTTCCCTCGTTTCTAGGTCTATCGAGTTTATGTTTACTCTGACCGCTTCTCCTATTCTAAGCCCAAGCTGCGCTTGGTAGTTGAATAGCAATCGAAACTTGTCAGAGTCTATTACGTGGAGGAACCTTTGGAGTTGAATGTCAGAGAACGCCTTTGAGAGCGAGCCATATTTCGGCGTTTTCCTCTTTCCTGCAAACCTCTTGGTTTGCGTTTTGTGCAGCACGGATTGTAACTGCTGTAACTGGTGCCATGAAACGTTCATGGACACCTGCTTGAGAGATTCGGAAAACCTATTGAAATCTTCCTTCCTTGATTTCCGCTTCGGATTTCCGAACCCTGGCTTGTCGCCGCAAATTGGATTTGCAGGGGGAGAGATTTGAACTCTCGCATCCGCTATGGAAACGGGTCCTAAGCCCGTCGCATTTGGCCAAGCTCTGCCACCCCTGCACAGGCCAAAGAGAATTCTTTTATATATTATATTGGACATTAATAAATGTTGGTTTCATGCTTACTACAAAGTACGTGCGCGACAATATCGTTGCTATAAGAGCATCGCTCAAGAAGAGAAAAAGCGATTATCCAATAGATAAGCTGCTCTCTTTGGATGAGGAATCAAGAAAACTTAAAACAGAGCTCCAGCAGCTTCAGGCATTGAAGAACAAGGGCAGTTTAGAGATAGCGGCTGAGGCCAAAAATGGGAAAAATGATCAGGGTTCCGGGGAAAAGATCAAGGAGAAGTCGGAAGAACTCTCAAAGATCAAGGAGAAGATAGCAGAGCTCGAAGCCAGACTTCCAAGTTACGAGCAGGAAATAGAGATGCTTCTCTGGAATCTTCCAAATATATTGCATGATTCAGTTCCCTATGGAGAGGACGATTCTGGAAATCTAGAAGTGAAGAGGGTCGGGAATGCAAGAAAGAGGAGGATCCCTGACCACGAAGAGATACTTGCTGGTATGGGTTTGTTAGATATTTCCCAGGCTGCGAAGGTTGCAGGCGCGAGGTTCTTCTATCTCAAAGGCGACCTTGCACTTCTTGAGCAGGCGTTGATACACTTTGCGATAAATGAACTCTCTAAAAAAGGATACACCTTAATAGCTCCACCGTTGATGATGCGCAAGGACTACTACAAAGGCGTTACGGCTCTTGGCGACTTCGAAGATGCGCTTTACAAAGTTGAGGAGGATTATGAGTCAGAAGAAAAGAGCATGCAAAAATCTGGCAAAGGCTTATTTTTAATATCGACATCAGAGCATGCTATAGCTGCAATGCATGCAGAGACGATATTCTCTCCGAAAGACCTTCCAAAGAGATATATTGGCATAAGCCCATCATTTAGGAGAGAGGCGGGATCCCATGGTAAGGATACAAAAGGAATATTCAGGACTCATCAATTTTATAAGGTGGAGCAATTTGTCTTTTCAAAGAAGGAAGATTCCTGGAATATAATAAATGAATTGCTCTCCAACTCTGAAGAGTTCTTCCAGAAGCTTGGGCTTCCATACAGGGTTGTAAATATCTGCACAGGAGACATCGGTGTAGTTGCTGCAAAGAAATTTGATATCGAAGCATACATGCCTAGCCAGGATACATACAGGGAAGTCGTCTCATGCTCCAACTGCACAGACTGGCAGTCATTACGGCTCGATATACGCTATGATGAAGGAGGGGAGCGCAAGTATGTCCATACACTTAATTCCACAGCAATAGCAACAAACAGGGCTCTTGTGGCTATAGTTGAAAATTACTACAAAGACAACGGAACAATAGAAGTTCCTGAAGTGCTTCAAGAGTACATGGGCAAGAAGCTGATTGTCGGCGTCTCGAAGAAGTAGTGAGAACCAAAGCGCTAAGAGATCTCTTTCCACAAAGTTATTACGTATCCTGCAATATCCTCTTTTCCATTTATTCCAGCACTACCCAAGACTCTTAGTACTGATTCTGTATTAACTGGTTTTCCAAGAGCATCTAGGAAACGTATTGCAGATCCGTAAACTGCCGGAGCAAAGCCATACTCAAATCTTGATTTAATATATGATATCATATCTACATCCGGCTTGAAACCTATGGCCTCTAACATATTCACAATCCCTTCCATGTTTCTCTCTCCATTATCATCAATATCTTTTCCTAAGAATGCAAGTACTCCTAATGCAGATATGTAATAAATAAGATCTTTTTTCATCGCTTCACCAATGTCTTTAAACTCGAAAGTCCTCTTGAGTTGCAGAAGGAGCTCCTTTGCTGTAATCAAAGCAGCCCCAGAAAGCCTCTCGCTGATTTCATTTTCGATCATAGAAGCTTCCCCAGTTCCTTCTTGAGAAGAGCTGAATTTGTAGTATACAGAAATTATATGCAAGACGGTGGTCCTGTCCACATCAATGTTTACTGACCTCAGAACCTTTATTATATTTTCTGGACTGACATCCTTTCCAAGAACCTTGAGGAAATAAATCACAGGTATGCATGGTGCAGCCATCCCTATATTCAATGAAGCTGCAAAGTCTAGAAGGCGTTCTTCTGGTTCTATACTTACTGAGAGAAGAACTGAACGTACTGACTCACGGGATAGGGGCTTACCAATAGATACGAGGAGAAGCGCAGCGGATATATACGGGGTTATTGCTTCTTCAGCTCTCTTTCCTGCAACCTTTATAAAAAATCTCTCCAGCAAGCCTTGGTTGCTCTTGATTCTCTCTATATCCTCTGTTACAAGCATCGCCATAAGCTGCGATATATCCATTATGGTCTTTCGTAAGATCTCCTTCCAATCCTTCCCAGACTCTGTTTCCATACGTTAATGTTAAGAAGTTGACAAATTTTAAGTTTTTTGGTTGAATATATTTTATGGTTACCTTCTCTCTTTATCATCGGAAACAGGTTAACACTGAGTCTCCTAAAGGTTTGGTTGCATTGCCAGGAGTTGACAGCTATGAAATCATCAATAGAAATATATGACCTAACTTCGCCACTTTGAGTAGCGAAGTCTGGCATGTTTAATTCCTCCTTCTCGCACCCAGATGCCGCAACAAGCCAGATAATGTTGCGGTGTAATGTATAAATGGGTGCAAATATGGAAATAGCAATAGGAAGTTGACATTTACATAAGGCCACCATCGTCAAGATGCATAATTGATCACATCAGATAACTGGCCAGATATGCAATAATGCAAGAATGGATGTGTATCGCTACCTTTTTCATTCTTATTACTCTGTTCTTTGCAAGTCCGAACATCTCCTTCAGCCGTGAGAATATCCTCTCGATCGCCCATCGTCTTCCGTATTCCGGATCTTTTGGAACCTCTGATTTTCTTGTGCCTCTCCATTTGTTGCGATTACCTCCTTTATGCTGCTATAATGGAGTTCCTTGTATATTCTTGGCATCGTATCCAGAATCTGCAAGGAATTTGGCACCAGAGGCAATACAAAACCAGTTCTTCATCATGTCAAACAATTTATGGAAAAACACCGAGTCGTGCCTGTTCCCAGGCGCGATGAAGAACCCTATAGGCAATTCGCGTTCTGCATCTGTAATTGCGTGAAGTTTATATCCGAAGAACATCTCATTTGCCCTTCCATCTGCATCTTCCTCTTCCCTCTTTGATTGGGTCCTATGTCCCGTTCTCGCATACTTATCCTTGCGCGAAAATGCAGGCACATCAGTACTATCCTGTGCGATTAGCCGTATTCGCCTTCCGTTAAGCCTGTTCTGTAGAATCCGGTTGTTCAGTTCTTCGAATATTTCAGGTTCTGCGCGTTCTCTGACCTTAGAGAAGATAGAATAATCTGGCCTTTTCTTGTAACCGATTATTCTTCCAATTTTCGTACCAACGAGATCAACGAGTTCTACATCCGTCAATCCATCCATCTGTTTTATCACTAATGCGACGATATGTTTTGCGAACTTCTTCGTATGCCCGTAGTGCTGCACGATTACG
>JAJZJV010000029.1 GCA_021809925.1 Microcaldota archaeon
CGTTGAGGAACTGGTTTATGGTTCTTTGCGATATTTTTGAAGAAGAATTGGATTTATGCGCCTCAATCGTCTTCTAAAGTAGTTTGTTGTAGAGTCTTTGGGACAGAGATATGAAATTGTCTATGGCTGTCTGCCTTTTCTGGTCAGGATATATCCTGAACTTGTAGGCACGCATAGTTTCCATATTTCTTGTTTTGCATTCTCATATATCTTCTTACGCCCCTACCCCACCATTGAAATGATGGGTTTGCGGGGCGAATCATTTATCAATTGCCGCCTATTTTTACTCTTCCTTTCAGGGATGCACTTACAAGTATTCGGGATAGGTCATTAGAGTGTAGCTCTATTCCCTCTTCAGAGTGCTTTATCAATGCGGATTCCACTTTTATGTAATCGCCAGGATGCATATCTGCAGAACTCCTGCTCGAGTCACCCCACATTACAAGGCGCAGTTCAGATCTGCCGTCTGTGATCGTGCAGTCAGAGACACCACTCTGTGATCCGTTAAGATTTACAAAGTAGCGTATTGGACCGAGGCTTGAGACCTTCCCTATCACATCTACGTACCTCTCCTTAGACTCTAAAATTACAGAGAAATCAGATATGCCAGTATTGGATGGGACTATTCTGGAGAAGGAGGTGATTGAAGTTGAACTTAGTTCCATGATTCCATTTCTGTTTGTAAGCTTTAGATTTGTTGCCAAGACCTTGTCCCTGCGCTCCACTGAGAGCGAATCGATAAGGTCTGCATGCTTTCCCCATAAAACAACTCTTACAGAGGTCTGCTTGTTGCCCATGATCATAGTCCTGAGGAAACGCTCCTCCCCACCTTTCTCGAATCTCTTCTTGCTGAATATTCTCTCTACGTAGTCTTCCAAGTCTATGGTTGTACCGTCTTGGACTCTGCCAGAGAGCACTTCGGATGCGTTCGTTTTCATAGAGAGACCCTGAATTCCCATTAAGATACTGTATGCCTTCTTTCTTCCAATCATGCCTGCATGCCTGATGATGATCCTGTCGATCCTTTCTTCAAGACCATCTTCCATTAAAACAACACATGATATTTGATTTATACCTTTAGTTAAGAAAATCTTTAATATTATCCTGATTATTAAGCTAATGAAGTGGTTTATAAATGAGTATCATACTTCCTCTTGTAATCTTAGTTCCATTCTTGTTCGCTGGGTTATCCTTATTTATTAACAGAAGAAACCTAGGAACCCTATCCATAATATCATCCTCTCTGACATTTCTCTTGGTTATGGCAATAATATATCAGGCATTCATATCTGGGATAGGATCGGTCTCATCAAATTCTGATTATATCCCATCACTTGGCATAGGACTCCATTTCCAAGTCACAGACCTAACCTTGATACTTATACTGATGACATCGATAGTGTTCCTGTCAGCATCGATAGTGGGAACTTATTTCATTGAGAAGGGGGAGAGGATATATGGATTCATATTTCTTATGGCGGAGGGGGCGTCGATAGGGCTCTTTCTATCTGCTAATCTTTTTCTATTCTATGTCTTCTTTGAGATAGCCGAGATAATGATGTTCTTCATAATCTTCGTTTATGGAGGATACGACAGGAGATACGCCTCGATAAAATTTATAGTTTATTCATTAGTAGCAAGCCTGCTTCTCCTTGTAGGTATAATGGTAATATATGCGAATGTTACGCCGCACACTTTTAACATAAACCAGATAGCGGCTGAGGCCGGAAGCATGCCGATAGGGGCAGAAAGACTTGCCATCATTCTTCTTCTCATTGCCTTCATGATAAAAACGCCAGTCTTTCCATTTCACAGCTGGCTTCCAGATGCCCATACTGAAGCGCCGACTACAGGAAGCATGATTCTTGCCGGAGTTCTTCTGAAGTTTGGAGGTTATGGCCTGCTCTTAATATTCCTTATGCTGCCCACTGCAGCTCATTACGGATTATATCTTGCTTCCTTATTTGGCTTCTCTGCGATATATGCTGCATTCGTAGCTATGAGACAGGGAAATATCAAGAGGATGATAGCGTATACGAGCATAACGGATATGGGAATTGTCTCACTGGGCGTTGCTGCAGGTAATGTGCTAGGCACATCTGGAGCAGTGTACGCAATGTTGAGCCATGGGCTTGCTGTCTCCCTATTGTTTCTGGTAGCAGGAACACTTGATGAGCTCTACGGCACATTGGAAATAAGCAGGATCAAGGGGGTAATGAAACTCTATCCATCTCTTTCTTATCTATTCATAATAGGCGTCTTTGCAGTTGTAGGGCTGCCACTTACTTCTGGGTTTATAGGCGACCTATTGATCTTCTTTGGATCTTTCAGTAGGTTTGGTGTCGGAGGGCTGCTCCCAATAACTAGCCTTGTGCTGATGGGTGGATTTCTCTTCTGGATGATAGAAAAGATGTTCTGGGGTCCAAAGCATTCAGATGCATACAGGGCTCTCGAGAAGAAAGTGATTTATGGTGGGCTTATCCTTCTGGCAGCTACATTCATTCTAGGCATACTTCCATCCATAATGCTGGCCATATCAAACTTTTAGCAATGTCTCAGAGAGCCTTTATGAATGAGAGGATCTTCCCATGGTTGAGTTGATTTTTTAACAAGAATAGATAAGGGCTGATTGAAAAGGGGGTGGCCGGAGCAGACAAAAACATCATTGTACCAAGCGCAGCTGCCAATATTATCACATTCCTTCTCAGGCCTTTCAGGTTTGGATTGCTGAAGAGAAAGTCCATTACGCTACCAACCTTATCTGTATAAGCAGAGACAGTATCTCCGATATCGAAATGTGCATTCATAAGCCCATTTATCCATTTTGTGAAATTGCCTGTATTGGTTGCGCCTTTGTAGGCCTGTGACTCCAAAAGGCCAGTGAAGAAGGTACCGAAAGAGCTTATTGAATTGAAATCTGACCAGCCATTATCTGGCCCCTTTATCCCTGCAAAGTTCAGATTATACACTGCAAGATCAGAAGTGAAATATCCAGTCTCCTCAGTCCATAGGGAAAATATGAAGGTCCATGGTACCCCCAGATTGCTGCCGCATTCCTGGGCTGTCTGAACAATCTCTTGTATGTAAGAAGGCTGTGATAGATATGAAGGTACACCATTTCCAGAAGTTACCGCTCCACGCTTTATCATATCTGATAGCGAGGTGACCTCGTTGCTGGACAGGCTTGTGGAGTTCATTATAGATATTATCTCGGCTGGATTTGAGACGGAGCTGTTCAAAGATGGTATCATTGATGAAGCTGCCTTTATCTCTTCTGCAGGGAGAGGTGGTGCTATACTTGCTCTTGATGAGGAGATGGTTGATGCGCCCGAACGGTACTCTGCCAAAATTGTTGTCTTATTAATTGTTGTCTTATTATTAGCTTCTCCGCGCTGTATTGTATTTGATGCTGATGTCAGCAGAAAGAACCCTGCCAAGACCATGCCACTAGCTGCACGGATGCTTTTTGATGCATTTCCCTTTGGCGAAGATGGTGAAGATCCCTTTGTTAAATTCTCCGTATTCTGAGTATCTCTGCGTTGTTTCTTGTTGTTCATTTGATCACAGTAGGACTAAGTTGCAAAAGTTCTGTTCACTTATTAAGAGCAGAAACAGGTTTCTTGCTGTAGCCTAATTATTAGAGGTTTATGTATTGGCTGATATTTAACCTTTTCTAAGAAATTATATGCTTTGCGATAGGCTTATATCCCACCCCTCAGAGGGTGGGTTTTACACCTACATAGATAATGCTGGCTCAAAGAGCCAGAATGTATGCTCCTGCGCTCTTTGCAAAGGCTATGAGAGGGGAAGGGTAGACCCCAAGTATTATTGTTATGGCGATGCAGGAGATAAGTATCACGGACAGCTGGCGACTCATCCTGAGCGGCCTTGTATCATATCTTTTTGTATATGCAGCTATTATCACGCGCACATAGTAATACACAGAGATTATGCTGTTTATTATTCCTAATATTGCAAGCAGTATAAGGTTTCCATTTACTGCACTGAGGAAGAGCAGGAACTTTCCCACAAATCCAGTCGTAAATGGAAGACCAACCAGTGATAGCATGAACAGAGACATTGAGAAGGCAGCAAGCCTGTTCTCGCTATTTAGACCTATGTAATTATCTACTGTGGTCCTTCCCTTCGATTCCATCCATGCCACAATTCCAAGCAAGCCTATAAAAAGGAAGGTATGTGCGAAGATCTGAAATAGGGCTGCAGCTATGCCTCCGCTTCCGAAAGCAGCTATTCCTATTAGAATATATCCTGACTGGGATATGGAGGAATATGCGAGCATCCTCTTAACGTTCTTCTGCATAATTGCGACAAGATTGCCATAAAACATCGTAAGTATCGATAGTATTGCTACCACATAAAAGAGTTCATGGTAAGATATGAAGATGAGTATCATTACCTGGATAAAGGCTGCAAATCCCATCTTCTTGTTCAACCCACCAAGCATTCCGGTTATAAATGCTGGAGAGCCGGAATAGACATCTGGCATGAGAACATTGAATGGGAATATCGATGCTTCAAAGCCTAAAGAGGCAATGAACAAGATCCCGGCGAAGAGAAGGAAGTAGCTGGTTGAATGTTGAGGCAGTGAGAAAGTATTTGTGGCTCCGTATGAGAGCACTATCGCAAATGAGAGCACCGCAATTGCTATCGCTGCCATAATGAAGAGCTTTGCTGCGGCTTCGATGCTCCTTTTTGAGAGTAATATGATAAATATGGATGGCAAAGTTGTGAACTCTATGCCAAGGAAGATTGTTATTAGGGAGTTTGAGGCAGCGACCAGATACATGCCAGCCAACGCGAAGCTTGCAAGGAGAGAGAAGTTCTCGTACTTATCTGAGAACTCTGAGGCCATTATGTTTATCAGCAGGAATCCTGCAGTAAAAACAATCCCAAAGAATATTGAGAACGGATTTATTGATATGACATTAAATATCGTTCCTTTGGCTCCGCTCATGCCGAGGCTGATAAACATGACCAATATTGCAGAGAGGAGCAGTAGTGTTATTGATAATTGAAGAGAGCGCTTTTTCAGTACCCTTGTGATAAATGAACATAATGGAAGTAAGATTATTGCAAAAACAATAAGGTATGAAAGGAAATCCATGTTCTCACTTTATTACAATTATGTATATGCATCCTGTCGTGAAGAGTATTCCGATTGAGAATATAAGCACGTAAAGATTTGTGTCTCCTACGGCAATGTATCTAAGCCTCTCTGCAATGGAATAAGAAAGGTGCCCGAGGTAGTCAAACGAATCGCTTAAGTACAGGTCGAATATTGCTATTCCTTCTGCAAGATAATAAACGAAAGCTGCAGTATACTCATATATTTTGTTGAATAATAGTGTGCTGTGGACAATCCAATCGTAAATGACCATTGGTTGGCTTCTTTTTGTCTTGGAATATAGCTGCAGGGATATTCCAAGCCCTATCAGTATAAGTGCAGTCTCTAGAACGCCTTCGCTTGTAGGTATACCCAAAGGCAATGTTCCTACGAGATACGATCTCGACAATGTGATTGAAGGTGGTATCCTACGCATAATGAAGAAGATCGCGGAAGACGCAAGGGATAGAACGGCTAGAAGTGCTGTTGTAAGGATCATGCTCTTTGGGGCAGTTTTGTACCTGATTTTTACCTTTGAATCTGTAGGGTCTTTTGATGCAAGAAGGAGCCATCTGAATATGTAAAAACTTGTTCCGATGCTTATGAGCGAGAGTATGAGATAAATGATGAAATTTTCACTTAGAGAGAATGTTGAGGTTAGGGAGATGCTTGAGAAGAATCCTGCAAATGGAAAGAAGCCCGCCAGGGATAGGGCACCGAACAATGTAGAGAAATAAAGCAGTTTGTTTTCACGAAGGCCTGTTATCTTATTAAGGTCTTCATCATCTGTTGCTTTCATCATCACCCCGGAACTGAAGAAAAGAAGGGCCTTGTAAAAGCTCTGTATTATGAAGAAATAAATACCTGCTAGGATCGCTCCGCTTGATATTGCTACTATCATCAGTGACAATTCTTGTATTGTGGAATATGCTATCACCCGTTTTACATGGAGCTCGCGTGAGGCATTCAGCGTAGCTATAGCAGCAGTCAATATCCCAAAATAAAGTAGTATGTTTGAGTACCCTGTATCAATAAAAAGAGGAAGAAGAGCGAGAGTTGCAAAGACTCCTGCCTTTACCATTGTTGTGGAGTGAAGGAAGGCAGAGACAGGGGTTGGACCCTCCATAGCGTCTGGGAGCCATTCCTGGAATGGGAACTGTGCTGATTTTGTAAATATCGCAACGATAAGCAAGAATACCCCTATTAAGAAAGAATTATGGTACAATGCAGGAACGCTGGATATAGAAGTAAGGATTGTTATGAAGTTAAGGCTGCCAAAGATCGTATAAAAGATGACAATTGCAGAGATGAGGGCTATGTCGCCTATCATTATTATTGTTACCGTCTTCCTCGCGGCTCTTGATGCGCTTTCCCGTGAATGCCAAAACCCTATCAGGAGGTAACTAGTCAGGCTCAGGAATTCCCATGAAATAAATAGCATTATGAAGTTGCCGCTCATTGCAAAGCCAGCCATTGCTATTTCAAATGCAGTCATCTCCATATAGAAGCGCTTTTGCTCACTCAATGCGTCCATGAACCCGAAAGAGTAAACAAAGATTATCGATGCCATTGAAAATACTATTAACAGAAGGAGTGCGTTTATCGGAGAGTCAACAGTAGTTATGCTGAAGGTATGGCCTGCGATGCTAAACCAGGATAGGCTTGATTCGCCAGAAGATATAAATGGTATAAGAAGCAGGCTTGCCAAACTCGCGAAGAATGGTATGTATCGTATTATGCCAGCTCTCTTATCATTGATAAGTGCCATTGCTATAAGAGCAATGAAAAGAGGCAGTAGCAATACAAGCGCGATCATGGAGTCACCATTTAAGTTTCGAGAGCTTTGAGATGTCAAAGCTTATCCCATTGCTTTTCATGTACACATAGAAGGTTATAAGAGCAATTATCTCTGCAGCTGCAACTGCCCATATGCTAACAAGCATTATGAGCGCGGATGGATCGGCGTTGCTTGCAAAGGAGAAGAAGCTTACTAGGATTATTGTGCTTGATGCGAATATTACTTCTATGGAAAGCAGGATTACTACAAGATGCTTCTCTGATGCTATCCCTGCAAGCCCTATTCCGAAAAGTGAAAGCCCTATGGCAAGTAGATATGTGAATGGTATCATACAATCAATTCTGTAAACTCCTTTAAGACAACAACAGCCCCGATAACGACAACGAATAGCATAGCGACAGCAATGTATAGCAGAGCATATCCAGATGCTATCGCAGCTCCCGCAGATGCTGCGAAATCCAAAGCCTGCTCGGTTGAGATCTGCGGCGCGAATGATGGATTGAACAATATCGAAAATGATAAGGACAAAGATATCAGAGCTATTACAAAGTAGCCTGGCTTAAATAAAGCCAGTTGGTGTTCCTCTGTTGAGACAGCCACAATCAAATAGGTAGAGAGCCCCCCCACAAGAACGAGAAGCTGAAGCAATGCTATCGCATCCTGATTTATTAGAAGGAAGACAAATGAGCTTCCTAGAAATACAAAAGAGAGTGCTATTACTGCATAACTTAGCTTCTTAAGCAGAAATATACATATGGCGGATAGTGCGGCAAGCGCAAATACCATATAAAATATTATGACGGATATCATTATCTCATTCCAGTTCCTCTGGCCGCTTTATCAGTGTTCTTTTATCGGTGGTCTCGAAGTCGTAATTCTTTGTGAGTGTGAGGCACTTTGGAGGGCATACTTCAGAGCACATTGCGCAGAACAAACATCGCTCTATCCCTATCTGAGGCATTATTTTTGTGCCCTTCTCGGTAATTATTTCTACCATTGTTATTGTCTTGTTAGGACATATGCGTTCGCATGCGGAACAGCTTATACATGTATCTATGTCGAGGCGAAGCATGCCTCTGTAGCTGTCAGGCAGCGATTCCCTTTCCTCAGGATATTCTACAGTAAATCTTTTCTCGCCAAGAGCTTTTATTGACTTGAAAAGTGACGACAAGACATTTTCCATGATATCCCTCAATGAATAAAGACCATATAAGTTATTATAAGATTTACAAGCGATAGAGGAAGCATCCAGACCCATCCGAACTTAAGCATGCGGTCGATCCTCATTCTCACTAGCGTTGTCCGGATTATTATGATGAATAGTGATATTATTACAGCTTTTATAAGCAGCCATATTATTGGTGGAAGAAAAGGGCCGCTCCAGCCACCAAAGAAGAGTATCGCCATTATCAAGCTTCCGAAGAGCATTCGTGTGTAATCAAGGAACAATGAAAGCGCATAGTATGGCGCACTGTAATCCGTCAGCCAGCCAGCTATGAGCTCTGAATCGGCCTCCAGGAAATCAAAGGGAGGGCGCTCCAACTCGGCAAGCATCGTTACGAAGAAAACAATGAAGCCGATAGGCATAAGCCAGACGAACCATGTAGTTGATTGCGCGCTTATTATCCCGGATATGTTGAAGCCTTTTGAAAGAAGCGCGACTGATGCAAATACGATGAGCATTGGAAGCTCATATGAAAGCATCATTAGCACTGACCTTTGGGCGCTTATGTCAGCAAACTTATTTCCGGTGGAATAGGCTGAGACAAACATAAATAAGGGCATGAACGAGAGGAGCACTAGAACAAAAAGAAGGCCCAGTGTGAGGTTTGTAGCCTGCAGATAAGGAGAGAATGGGAGCACTAGTACCAGAAGAACTGAGATTGCCATCATCGCTGGCAGGCCAATTGCGTATAGAAACTTGTCTGCCGTGTCTGGTACGATGTGCTCCTTGGCCAGCAGCTTTATCACGTCTGCGAGATTCTGTAGTATTCCGAACTTGCCAACATACGTAGGTCCGTGTCTTAATTGCACTTTTGCAATAATCTTCCTCTCAGCCCAGCCAAAAAGGTAGTCATAAACAGAGAGTATTATGGAAATGAATATGCCATATGCTATCAGGGCGGCGATATTTAGCAGTATGTTGCCAGAGCTAAGCCAGGAATTGAATGTACTAATCAGTGAATATGAACTACCTATCAACATCTGCTATCACCATGTCCAGTCCGCCAATTATTGAGAAAAGATCTGCAAATCTCTGGCCTTTGCACATCTCTTCTATGGCTGAGAGGTTTATGAAATTTGCAGAGCGGATATATGCGCGGTATGGCCTCTGAGGATCTGCCACTAAATAAATCATGCACTCGCCCCTCGGAAGCTCACGCTCTGTTATCGTGATCTTATTCTTGACTGGAGGTCCAATCAAACGTATTGGCATTCCTACTGCAGATCCTTCTGAAGGCATCTTCTTCAATGCCTCGCGCACTATCCTTATGCTTTCCCTGAGCTCAAGCATCCTCACCTTATATCTCGCGAAATTGTCCCCTTCATTCCTCACCTGTGTTCTGAAGTTAAGCTTCTCGTAGACATAATATGGCTTGTTCTTGCGTATGTCATATGAGACTCCTGAACCTCTCAGGACGGGACCTGTGATCCCGAGATTCTTAGCATCATCCCTGCTAATGATCCCTATGCCCTTATTCCTCTCCATGAAAACAGGATTCTTCTCAAGATACTTTTCATACATAGGTATCCTTTTACTAAGGTAATCGAGCAGCTCGATGGTGCTATCCTCAAATCCAGGAGGAAGATCCCTGACTAACCCGCCTATTCTCATGTTCACATAAAACATACGCGTTCCTGTAGCTGCCTCAAGAAGCTTGAGAACCATGTCTCGGTCCTTGAACGACCACATGAATGCTGTGAAGAGCTGCCCTATGTCATTGCAGAGGAACCCTATGCTAGCAAGGTGGCTCGCTATCCTTTGCAATTCAAGAAGTATCGTTCTAACATACATCGCCTTTTCTTTTATTTCAACTCCGTAAGCCTGTTCTACTGCTGCAACATAAAGCTCATCATAAGACATTGGCGCAAAGTAATCTAGTTTCTCCATGTATGGGCATGCTTGCATATACATCCTGTTCTCAAGAAGTTTCTCCACGCCCCTGTGTAGAAAGCCTATATGAGCTTCCATATTCTCTATCTTGTCTCCCTCTACATCAACAACAAGCCTCAGTACTCCGTGCGTGCTTGGGTGTATTGGTCCAACATTGATTCTAACAGGCACATCAATCACTACTCTCATAAGGTGCATTCCATGCAAAACTCTTTCTTAGCGGGGCTGCCTTCCCATCCCATTTCTCTAGGAGAAGGCGTTTTGCATTTCTTCCTTCTATCTTTATCCCAAACATCTCACTCAGTTCCCTCTCATACCAATTAGCCCCCTTGAAAAGGTGTATTATTGTAGGCAAGGAAGGGTTGTCTGGAGGAAGCTCTATCTCCAATACTTCATCTTTGTTATCTTCCAGATTTCTTAGAAAGTATAAAGCCTGCACAGTCTTTATGTAATCTACAGCGGTGATTGCGACAAGATAATCGAAGCCATTGCGCTTCATCTCTCTTACTTTTGCCACCAACTCATTCTTATCAATCTTCAATCTCACCACCAAGCTTTTTCTGAAGCTTCATCAATGCGCCGAATAGATTCTCTGGTCTCGGCGGGCAGCCAGCAACAAAGACATCGACTGGAAGAACCTGATCTATGCCGCGTATAATATTGTAGCTTTCCCACCATGGTCCTCCGCATGTTGCACATTCTCCATAAGCAACAACATACCTGGGCTTTGCCATCTGCTCATAAAGCCGTTTTATCTCTGGAATCACGGATTTTGTAACCCATCCTGCGACTATCATGACATCGCATTGACGTGGTGTTCCTCTAAAGAGAAGATAACCCTTCCTTTCGGCATCGATTCGCGGAGAACCGAAGTCCATCAGCTCTATTGCGCAGCATGCGAGGCCGAATTGCATTGGCCATAATGAGTTCTGCCTTGACCATTCTATCGCCTTTGATGATGTAGCCTTTGTTAGCTCAGAAAGCTTCCCAAAAAGCACGTTTGGCTTTACCGTTCTGGTTTTCAGCGATTCTTCGACAAGCCTGTCCATCTCTGCCTTGGCATTGATGAACTTATCGCTGTTATAATCTATCTCTTCCAATCATCTCACCCTGACAAGAGCCAAGATCGAGAGCTCTCCAATAAATCCGAGAACCGCTAAAGCAAGGATGTATCCGCTAGGAATGCCGCCAATAGTATTGCCTGCGAATGCCCATATCAGTATTATTGCGGTTATTATATCGAATGCGAGGAATAACGAGAAGTAATGTAGATATTCCTTCATTATGCTTATTCTGCCTCCAACGCTTTCCTCACCGCTCTCATAATTTGCATTCTTTACAGAATTATCGCTGCGTTCGGGCCTTAACAACTTTGAGGTAAGTATCATCGATATTGGAAGGAATGCGCCGAATAGAAGGAATATCAATAAAGCAAGATACGTTGACGCCATAACTTCCTTATATGGTATATACTTTAATATTATTTGCGATTCGTATTGTGTATGAAAAGAATGCGTGGTGTGGATATTGGAACTTTCTGGAAAGGCAAGGGAAGCAATAAGCAGGGGCAGTATCAAGATAAGGGTTGTAAGGAGTGGCATGTATCAACAACTCACGTTTCTTGTAAAAAGGGTCAAAGAAGGGAACATCACTTATCCAGAACTATTCACAGAGAGGCAGGTAGACATATCTGAATTAAAGAAAATAGCCAATGATATTGGCCTACCGGTAGAAGCGCCTAATGGACATGCTTTCCCGACAGGCACGAGCGCCATAGATTTTAGTGATCTTTCAGAGTCATCTTAGGTTGTTGCATGGAGAAATTATCTCGCATTGCGAATAAAAAAAAGTATGCACAGTCCGCAATGGAGTACCTGATGACTTACGGATGGGCTATACTGATTATATCTGTGGTGCTTGTCGTTCTATTCTCGCTAGGCATAACAA
>JAJZJV010000030.1 GCA_021809925.1 Microcaldota archaeon
TCCAAAGGTTGAAAACACAGATCCTGTAGGAATAGACATGGGTCTCAATTCATTCATTGCATTATCCGATGGCACAAAAATAGAGAAGCCTAAATTCGCAAAGAAAGCAGAGAAGCATATCGCAAGGTGGCAGAGAATAATCGCAAAAAGGCACAACGGCTCAAAGAGGAGAGAAAGTGCGAAGTTGAAACTACAAAAGAAATGGGAAGATGTTGCAAACCACCCCGACGATTTTGCACATAAGCTATCGGGCAAACTGGTAAATTCAGGATACACCTCGTTTGCAGTGGAAGACCTTCACATTCAGAACATGGTAAAGAATCATCGCCTTGCGCAATCAATCCATAACGCTTCATGGAACAGGTTCATAAACCTGCTTTCATACAAGGCTGAAAGTGCTGGTATGAAAGTAATAAAGGTGGATGCAAGGAACACCTCAAAAGAATGCAGTAATTGTGGCATCATCCAAGAGATGCCACTATCCATTAGAGAATACAACTGCAGCAGATGTGGCATGCAGATGGACAGGGACATAAACGCATCAATAAACATACTCAACAGAGCTACCTTCGGACAGAGGGGAAGTCACGCTCAGGGAAAGGATGCAAGACCTCGACAGGAGGCAGTCTTCGAAGAACTGAGAACCGATAAAACACATCCTTTGCGGGATGCAGTGATTGCATGACGCAGAGGAAGCCCACGCCATTTATGAGTGGGAGATGTCACATGATAGGAGCCAATTGTACTCAATCTTTTTAGATTATTATGCAGATATTTAACCGAGAGACATGGACGTTGATACAAAGATAGATATAATCAAGTCAGAGCCGCTTGAAGAGATTATCACAGAGGCAGAGCTGAGAAATCTTTTGGAGACTAATTCAAGGCCAAAGCATTACATAGGATTTGAGATAAGCGGAATGCCGCATATCGGCCATATGCTTTTCGCAGGCAAGAAGATAAATGATCTAGACAGGGCGGGAGTAAAGACGCAGGTCTTTCTAGCAGATTGGCACACTGTCGCAAACAACAAGTTGGGAGGAGACTGGGAGAGAATTCTCAAGGCTGCAGAATTCTACAAGAAGCTCTTCAAGGCTGCCTGCCCTAACACAGAAGTTGTGCTTGGTTCTGATCTTTATGACAAAGACAATGATTACTGGAAGCTTGTAATACAGATGGCGAGAAGGACAACAATGGCGAGAGCCACAAGGACATTGATAATAGAAGGGAGAAGCGAGAAAGATACATTGCATGTTTCCCAATATATTTATCCGATAATGCAGGCTGCTGACATCGCTGCGCTTGATGCAGATATACCCCATGCAGGAATGGACCAGAGAAGAGTACATATGCTTGCAAAGGAGATCTTCAAGGGCCTTAATATGAAGAGCATTGTCCCGATGCACCACCACCTCATGCCTTCCTTGCAGGAACCGCCAAAGATCGAGAAGGATGCAATAAAAGAGGAAGTTGTAGCGGCAATGAAGATGAGCAAGTCAAAACCAGGTTCAGCAATACAGATTCTTGCTACTAAAGAGGAGGTATCCTCATTGATAAACAAGGCATGGTCTCCCGAGAAGGTAACTGATGAGAATCCGGTGCTGAAACTCTGTAAATATGTCATATTTCCGAATCTCGGAAGATTTGAGGTTAAGAGAGATGCCAGATTCGGAGGAGATGTTGAGTATAACACATATCAGCATCTTGAGAAAGATTATGGAGAAGGAAAGCTCCACCCATCAGACCTTAAAAGGAATGTTGCAGATTCACTCTATAAAATAATGGAACCGATAAGCAAGAAATTCGAAAAGGAAAGAGAAGAGATCTCAAGACTTTTTACGCTTTGAGGATAAGTTGATGAGAAAAGAGATGAATTGCAAGGCACGTAGAAATAACGCCCAGTCGGCAATGGAATACCTGATGACGTATGGTTGGGCAATTTTGATAATATCAGTAGTGCTTGTCGTTCTATTCTCAATGGGCATAACAAATCCCTTGTTCTTTGCGCCTAAAGTGTCTCCGGGAAGCTGCCAGGCAATCCGACCAAATGGCCCTAGAACAAGCTTCGACATAAATCTTGCTGGGGAATGCAATAATCAGATTCCAAGCACCGTATCTACATTTAGGGACTCTCCTAGCTATGTCAATGTATCAGATTCAGAGACAATAGAGTTTTTGGGAAAGAGATCGATCACACTTTATGCATGGGTCTACCTCGATAGTTATACAAATGACAGAAGCATAATAATTGAGCATCTCGCACAATACTATCTTACAATAGACGGGAACGGATACATCGCAGGATACTTATATGGTGTTGGTGGATACTATAGGTCTACGGGAAAAATTCCATTAAACGCATGGACCGAGATCGCAATGACATACAATGGTACGTATGTTGCCTTTTACATAAACGGGAAAAGGGATAGCAGCATCCCTGCATCTGGAACAATCCAGTATGCTAATGGCGTGGCTCCGGATCAACCCTTGCATTTTGGATACGAGTCTACATATCTACCCAGACAGCTCTCAGGTTCGCTAGCAGACATCCAGATATACAATGCATCACTGGACCAACAGCAGATTTCTGCTTTATATCTGGAAGGAATAGGGGGTGTTCCTATCAACCTGCAGAACTTAGAGGGTTGGTGGCCACTCAATGGAAATGCAAACGATTATTCAGGAAACAACAATGATGGTATTGCCACAAATGTAATATGGTCTGGGACGTGGTGGCAGGATTACTCTGCTCCGTGATTACCAATACTCTCTAAGCTCATCGAAGCTTATTGAAGAGTTTACAAATGCATTTGAGAGACGTTCGGCAAGCCTTCCGTTTAGCACTAAAGGTATGTTAAGATCGACTGCAAGCCTTCTGAGCTTTTTGTCATTATCTGGCATGTAACCATCTCCAATCACAAGGTCGATCTCGTTCCCTGCGAGCATATTCATCGCCTTTGCCTCTGTTAATTGCTCGCAGCCAGGAATTGGATTTGACTCAAGAGTGTAGAGCATGGTAAAGCCCGAGAGTGACTCTGTGCTTCTGAGCAGTTCTGTACGATTCTCTCTTCCATAAATCAGTATTCCTTTTTTAGGTATCTTGTTTCCAGTGACTCCAAGCCAGCTTTTAAGGAGCGCGTCATTGAAATTCCTTCCAAGAGCTGCAGACTCTCCAGTGCTCTTCATCTCCGGGCTGAGGTGAGGATAAGCCCCTTTGAGCTGAGACCAGGAAAATTGGGGCGATTTCACTGCTATGGAACGATGCTCTGGCTCTTTAAAGCCATCCCATTCAAACTTTCCATTGATTCCTTTTATCGCAGATTCTACAAGATTTATTCCAAGAGATTTCGAGCTGAATGGCATGGACCTGCTCGCCCTGAGATTGAGCTCGATGACTTTTGGCTCCCCATTTTCTATGGCAAACTGAATGTTGAACAAGCCCTTTATCTTAAGAGTACGGGCAAGCTCAAGCGCTATCTCATTCATTCTGTACCTTATTATGTTTTCAAGATTGGCAGGAGTGAAGATTGTAGAGTCGCCGCTGTGCACTCCAGTCTCTTCTATGTGCTGAAGCATGACCCCCAGTATGCTCTTTCCATCGCTTGCACAATCCAGCTCGGCTTCTATACATCCTTTCAGAAATCTCGATATTACAACAGGATGCTCCCTTGAGACGATTGCGGCTTCTCTCAAATATTCTTCCAGTTCGTGCATGTTGTTCGCAACCTTCATCGCAGCTCCGCTCAGGATGAAGCTGGGTCTTACAAGCACAGGGAATCCAATCTCATCGATGAATCTCTTTATTGATGTGCTTGAGGTCGCATCTGTCCACTCGGGCTGGCCTATCCCAAGCTTCTCGAGAAGCTCTGAGAACTTCTTTCTGTCTTCAGCGTGTGCGATGCTATCAGAGTCAGATCCATATATTCTGATCTTTCTCTGGCTTATTGCCTTAGCCAGGTTGTTTCCTGTCTGGCCAGCTGAGAAGATTGCTATGTCTGATGCTTGCTCTTTATCACAGATTGAGGATACAGTCTCTGCAGTAATCTCGTCAAAGTAGAGTCTGCCTACCTTATTCCAGTCAGTAGATACAGTCTCTGGATTGCAGTTAAGCAATATAACTTCATCAAAATGCTTCTTGGCTTCCTCAGCTATTGCAACAGATGAGTAGTCGAATTCAACAGATACGCCTATCCTAAAGACCCCTGATCCGAGGACTAGAAGCTTGCTTAAGCCTTTCGGCCTTATATCGTCCTCGATTCCGGAGCCAGCAGTATATAGGTAACTTGAGCTTGCAGGCCACTCGGCAGCAAGGGTGTCTATCTCCTTTACCGATATTTCTTTAGTTAGATTGAGCTGCAAAGGGCTGAAACCCAAGGAGAGAAGATGCTTTGCATCTGGAGCGCTAATCTCCTTGTTTAGGAAATGCTCATAGAGCTCCACCATACCTTTTATTTTATCCACAAAGAATTGGCTTATTCCGGATTCTCTTGAGATCTCTTCTGTTGTCGCGCCTTCTTTTAGCGCTTTTGCAACATACCTGAACCAGTAAGGCTTCCTCTCTTTGATTGCAGAGATTGCCTCTTCCTTGCTAAGATCTGAATGATAGAGAGTGCCTCCAACAATCCCTGACTCGCCTATGTCCAACATCCTTGCTGCTTTCTGCATCGCCTCTTCGAGAGATCTGCCTATTGCCATAACTTCGCCGATGCTCTTCATCTCGCTCCCTATCCTTTCTTCGGCTCCCTCAAATTTGTTAATGTCCCATCTCGGCATCTTTATTGTTATGTAGTCGAGGCTTGGCTCGAAACATGCAGTTGTTGCCTTTGATATCTCATTCTTCAGCTCATATAGCTTATATCCGAGTGCGAGCTTCGCACTTACGTATGCGAGAGGATACCCAGTAGCCTTGCTTGCCAATGCGCTTGACCTTGACATCCTTGGATTCGTCTCTATGACATAGAAGTTGCTGCTTTTCGGATCCAGCGCGAACTGGACATTGCACTCACCAATCAGATTTATAGCCTCTGCTACCTGAATCGCGACGCTCCTCATTCTCTGGTAATCATAGTCATCCAGTGTCTGGCTTGGAGTCACTGCTACAGAGTCGCCAGTGTGGATTCCCATTGGATCCAGATTCTCTATGCATGCAACAACTGCACAATTTCCAAAAGAATCACGGACAACCTCATACTCTATCTCTTTCCATCCTTCCAGGTACTTTTCTACCAGAACTTCTCCGACTCTGCTTTGGGCAAATGCCTTTTTGAGAATTCCCTTAAGCCCTTCAGCATCTTCTACTATTGAGGAGCCCCTTCCTCCAAGATTGAAGCTTACCCTGACCATCAGTGGAAACCCTATCTTTTTCGCAGCGCTTAATGCTTCATCCTCGCTTCTTGCGCTGGCGCTTGGTGGCACGCTTATCTTTACCGCTTTCATCAGTTTGCTGAAATCGCTTCTTCCCAAAGCCTTCTCTATATCTATTATCTTTGTTCCAAGAAGATCTACATTGTATTTTGCTAATGTGCCATCCTTTGATAGATCTATTCCGGCATTCAGCGCGCTCTGCCCTCCAAAACCAATCATTATGGCTTCTGGCCTTTCCCGCTCTATCACTATGCGTATGAATTCAGAAGTCACTGGCAATAGGTAAACCTTATCTGCAGAGGAATGGGTAGTCTGCACTGTAGCAACATTTGAGTTTATTAGTATTGTGCTTATCCCTTCTTCCTTAAGGGCTCTTAATGCCTGGCTTCCGCTGTAATCAAACTCTGCAGCTTCTCCAATCTTAATTGGTCCTGATCCCACAACAAGGATCTTTTTATAACGAGCCATGCACCATACCCCCAAATAAGTTAAATATGAATCTTGTGTCGTTAGTTCCAGGCCTGGCTTCTGGATGAAATTGCACTGTGAGAAGATTCATCCTCTTGAAGCGAAGGCCTTCAACTACATCATCGTCAGGGCTATTGAACCATATCTCAGAGTCTTCAGGAAGCGCATCTTTGCTGACCTCATACCCATGATTATGCGTTGTGATATAGGATCTCTTGCTCATCTGGTCAACTACTGCCTTGTTGATGGCTCTGTGCCCGAATTTCATCTTTCTTACCTCTCCACCCAAAGCCATAGACGCTATCTGATGGCCCAGGCAGATTGCGAGTGTCGGTATATTATACTCAAGAAGGCGCTTGAATGTCTCGGCTTCCTTAAGCAGTAGGTTGGGATTCCCGGGCCCGTTGCTATAAAGTATGCCATTCGGCTTAAATGCCATTATCTCTTCTGCAGAGTAATTATAAGGCACGCGAATTATTCTGTATCCCAGATCCGATAGGTTTTCAAGGATTCCGTGCTTGACTCCAAAATCGACAACTACTACCACCTCGTTGCCAGAACCATGCATTACTGGCTCTTTTGGTGAGACCATTCCAACAAGGTTGGAGAAATCATAATTTTTAGATTTCTTGAATCTTGCTTCCGCATCTTCTATCTCCTCATCGCTTATTATGCATGCCATTACTCCCTCTTCCCTGACCTTCTTTGTCAGGGCTCTCGTGTCTATTCCTGAGATTCCAGGTATGTTATTATCCTTGAGCCATTCATCCAGGCTCTTTGATGAGTTCCACTTCATCCCATGGGTTAGTTCGCTTACTACCAAGCCTTCAGCTTTGATCGACTCCGACTCAAAATTTGATATTATGCCATCTTTGCTCTTCAGTCCAGGCACGCCATAATTCCCTACAAGAGGATGTGTAATTAAGAGAATCTGGCCTTTGTAAGATGGATCTGTAAGGCTTTCTGGATATCCATTCATGGCAGTTGTAAAAACAAGTTCTCCGGTCTTATAATCTGAGGACCCAAAACCAAACCCTTCAAGAACTGTGCCGTCCTCTAGATAAAGAAATCTTTTTTTCTGACTCATCAGTGCACCGGGGCCGCAGCGTCTGAGACCATTTTTGATAGAATCTGAATATTATTAAATCCTTTCGGAAAAGCAGGATATTTGAATGCTGAATTAAATCTTTATGCACCTGAGCAATTCTGAGTATGCATCGTCTGCCATGCTCTTCGGAATCTTATTTACAAGAATCTTGCAGCCTTTTGTCGATACATCTGGCCTCTTCTTTACAAGAGTTCCTTTCTCAGCCAGCTTAAGCAGATCAGAGACTGTTCTGAAACGCGTTCTTTCGAGAGCATATATTGTGTCATCAGATATCATCAGGGCATCAGCTTTTTTGTGTCTCGATATGAATTCTGATGATGCCTTTCCGATAAATACCGGAGGCCCTTTCAGGATTCTAGAGACCATCTTCTGCTTTGGAGTTATAATAAGAATAGAACCATTCCTGCCTGAGATCCATTGGGTTCCTAGAAGATAAGAGAATCCGCTAGCCTTTATCTCATTGCATATAAGAATTCTTAACTTTCTAAGCTGCGGCCATATTATGTCTTCGCTCTTCTTTGGCACATTGCAGATCAGCAAATGTGAATCTAAACCGTTTTCGATTAAGAAATCCATGAACATGCGGTGAGAAGTCGCAGATGAGAATCTGTATCCGTAAAAGGACTCTTTCCTTGGGTTGTCTAATATCTTTCTTGCAATAAGCACGAATCTTGCGAGAGACTCTTTTGAGACTCCAGCAGCAACATTCCTTCTTGGATCAACAGGATCTATAACTACGAAGTCAGAGTTGAAGGTCTTTGTGATATCATCTTTCATATCAATCGATTTTGTGCTTGGATCAAGAATGGCTGGAAGCTTCAGATTTGAAAAGTTAGTTAGTAGGGATGTCAATGAGCCAAATTGATATATTAGCAATTCGCATAGATATCCAGGAAACCCTTCGGTCTTTACCTCTGCGCCATATATCCTGTAATTTTTCATCAGGTATTTCATTATTCGTACATCATCGCGCTGCTTTTCTGTGAGGCGTTCATTTATGAATTTCGTGTGCAGGGGCGTTCTGTCAACGCTCGTGATCCTCTCTACAAAGGAATCTATTGCTAGTGCCGGAACTATATCTGCTCTCAGGCCCGTATTGTTGAGGAATAATCTTACATATGGGTGCTCAGCATACTTGATCTCGAATGACTCTCCCTTATTTTTGTCTCCAAGAGCCTTACCATACCTTACTCCATCATTGACAAGCTTCTCCCTTGGAGTGCCTTTTGGAAAGAGCATGAATATATCTATGTCAGTGCTGCCCCTGAGATTGGTTCCCCTTGAGATCGATCCGGTTATCCTTAATTCTACATCCCTTGGCACTATCTCCTTTAGTCTTTCCATTAGCTCGTTTGCCTGGGCTGTTGCTGCCCTGACTTCTAGTTCTGTTGGCTTAATCTCTTTTATTATCTGCTTGTAAATTAGATTGAGCTTTCTCTCGTTATCCATTATTCTCGTATAGTATTATAATTTAATCTTTAAAGCTTTCTCTATTTCTTCTTGTTGGATTATTCGTTTTTCTTTGTATTCTTTGGTTTGGGTTCCTTATCCCGCATCTCTATCCCAAGATATGCGATCTTATACCCTATATTTGCAAATAAGTACAGTATGATTAACCTGATGAATGTTCCCATATTGTTATTAAGAGTGGTTCCAAGGTCTGTTGTCAAACTGCTTATTGAGGAATTAATACTTGCACTTTGGGAATTTTGCAATGGCACTTTTGAAGGGCTTTGCTGAGCCTGATATAACCCATATCCTAGGAAGAGCGCAAATACAATTATCAGAATTCCAAATATTATCATAGCTGAAGAGGCATACGAAGCCATGGATAATCCCTTCTATTAGTAATTCTATATATAGTTAACTCTTTAAATAGTTAAGGGGGGCTCGTAGCGCAGGAGTAGCGCGCATCGTTCGCAAGGAGCCTTTAGAAAGAGGCGTCGCCGAAATACGATGAGGCCGCGGGTGCGAATCCCGCCGAGTCCACAAAACTCTTTGGAAAAGAGTTTTATCAGAAAGCTCTCGGAAACAGCGGCGGCAAACCAGCAAGCGGGTCTGGGTACCATTGAGACAATTGAATTTACCAAAAATAGGTATTATTATAATATCCTTCCTAAAAGGAAAATATTTAAATATATTGTCCTTTATAATACATATATGGATTCGGCTTTAGTAAAAGACTACATTCTCGAGTGGCTAGGCAAAACGCTTGAAGAAGGCGTAGAGAGAGATTTGGTTGTATCCAATATCAGTAGCAGAGCCACCGTAATTGTGGGGCCCAGAAGGGCAGGCAAAACCTATTTTTTATATCAAATAGCCCAAAAAAACAAACGGGAAGACGTCCTGTATCTAAACTTTGAGGATACCAGATTACGTAACCTGCGTTTTACAGAGATCAGAGAAATAATACGGCTATTCATAGAGCTTACTGGAAAGAAACCAAGGACGCTATTATTGGATGAGATACAGAATATGGACAAATGGGAAATAGCAGCAAGGGAACTCCTGGACCTTAAAGCACATACAATATTTATTACGGGATCTTCATCTAAGATGCTTAGCAGAGAGATAGCCACGCAGTTAAGAGGCAGAGCATTGATTTACCTGATGCTTCCTTTTAGTTTTTCTGAATATCTAAAAGCTAAAAAAGTAAGCGGCAGCGTTGAGATAACGCGAGACAGTGCGGCAAAAATAAGGAACAACCTTAAAGAATATCTGGAATGGGGCGGCTTTCCAGAAGCTGTCATCGAAAATAAAAACAGAGAGCTTATTCTTAAAGAATATTACGACCTTATACTATTCAAAGATATAATTGAAAGAAATTCGATGAAGAATATATCCTTAGCCAGATTTTTGCTTGAGCAAATGCTGCAAAATTTCTCAAAAGAGATCAGCGTAAATAGCATAATGAAAAAAGCGGAGGGAATAAGCCTAAGCAAAGACACCACATATGAATATGTAGATAAGACACAAGATTCTGTAGCGATTTTCTTTCTTAACCGACTATCCGCCAAGGCTAGGACAAGAGAGAGTTGGCCCAAAAAGGTATACGCATGCGATACTGGCTTGACTAAAGCCGTAAAGTTCTCAAGCGATATCGGCAAGCTTATGGAGAATTGCGTATTTCTTGAATTGATGCGGCAGACAAATAAAATGCCATTCTTGAGGCTCTTCTACTGGAAGGATAGTTCACAGCTGGAAATTGACTTTGTGCTAAAGGAGTCAGACAGAATTAAAACACTCATACAAGTGACACATGCAGTTTCCTTGGAGGAGATAGACAAAAGAGAAATAAATGCGTTGCTTTCTGGCGCTGAAGTTTTGAACTGCAAGAAGCTTATAATAATTACGTGGGATTACAAGGATATAATCAAACTTGATAAGAAGAGCATAGAATGCATTCCATTGTGGGAATGGCTTTTAACTAAGAACTGACTAATAAAACCTTTTTACGAAAAGCTTTACCAAAAAGTCTGGGTGCGCAACCTTTTTGGAAAGGTTAATTGAAAACACTGGGTGCGAATAACAGCTAGGAACCGCACCGTATTCCTTTATATTTCTAGACGCGCTATAATCTGTGTGCGAAGACACAGATGTTCGCGTCTGCGAAAATAAAATTTACGGTGCTAAAATCTTCATTTTAAAACTTTGTTTGATTTATATCTATGACAATTGGTGCGTGATCACTCGGAGGCTCAAGATTTTTTATAGGGATGCGTTCTTCTTTGTCTACCCATATCCGATCTACCAGACCTAGAATACCTTTGTCACCTAGGACTAAATCGAAACGCAGACCTTCGTCATTGTTAAATCCATCATGCATGTAAGGCCACCATGTGAAAACACGCTCTTGGGTTTTTGTTCTGAGTATGTCTTGAAGCCGTGTTCCTTGAAGTCTCTTTAGCCAAGCTCTTTCTTCTGGAGTACAATGGATCCGGTCCTTAAGTCCTTCTGGATCCCATACATCGCAATCGCCTGGAGCAACATTAAAATCACCCACAACAAGAAGAGGAGGGGTTTGAGGGAGATGTTGCAGCCAATCTCCAAAAGCTTCCATCCAACGGTCTTTAAGCAGGAATTTATCGCTAGTTCTGTCGTCTCCGTTTATCACATAAGCATTAACCAATCGCACTCCTCCGATACACGCTGATATTACTCTGGCTTCATCAGACGCAGGATCTTTTGGAAAGCCACGCAAAACTTCAGAAAACTCCAGATTATTTTTCATTTCTGACGCAGTAGAAAGCTTGCTTTTAGGAAAAGCCGTTAAATTGTGTTGTTTAGCTTGACCACGAATCATGATTGCCACACCATTATAGCTAGTTTGGCCGTAAAGTATTGAATAGTAACCTGCAGTGCTCAATTGGGCTTCAGGAAAATCTTTGTTAGCTACCTTAGTTTCTTGCAAGCACACCACGTCAGGTCTATGGCGTTTGACTAAGGCCAAAAACCTGGGTAGTCGTGCTCGGATAGAATTTATATTCCAAGAGATAATGCGCATAAGTAACATTTGTAGTAATTATTTATTAAAAAGGCGGTGCCGAATTCCACGTCTTCATGTGCATGTGCCAGACATGACCCTGCTCACCCATTTTTCTTCCGATTTCCTTACGGATGTATCTAAAGCAACGCGTTTTACAAGTTTGAACAGTCTTGGTGCGCAACCTTTTTGGAAAGGTTAATTGAAAACACTGGGTGCGAATGCATCTAGAATTTCACCATGTCTGTATATTTCTAAATGCGCTTGGTCTGTGTGCGAAGACACAGATGTTCGCATTTTTGAAATATG
>JAJZJV010000031.1 GCA_021809925.1 Microcaldota archaeon
CTTTTCTGGTCAGGATATATCCTGAACTTGTAGGCACGCATAGTTTCCATATTTCTTGTTTTGTTTTGCATTCTTATATACCTTCTTACGCCCCTAACCCACCATTGAAATGATGGGTTTGCGGGGCTGTGTTGCATAATTATCTAGGAGGAGTTTGACTTAACCTGATTGTTTTGACACCAACTTTTTTCAGTGCCCGAATTACTTGTGCTTCATACTTTTTTTCTACAGCCAACGCGGTTTTAGTTTTCAGGACGTGCGGTACCTTTGATAAAAGGCCTGGGCGTTGATATTGATATTTCCCATTATTGCTTTTGTCTTTGTACCCAAACAAAGCACGAATAATACGCGTCTGCTCTGCATGTGTTTTGTCATTCAGATCGTAGAGAATTATCGATTCCATAAGAATAATAATAAACATACAAATATATAAACCTTTACTGTATATTATTCACAGTAGATGGTGAACTCGTGGAGAGAAAACCCAAGAAATTCGACAAAAGATGGGGCAAGAAGTTCTTTGACAAACGTGATCATCGCACTTACGGTGAGCAACTAGTGAAACAAGGAGAATATCTTCTCTCCTGCGATTTTGTAGAGGGATGGAACAATGAACTTGCATTGATGAATGCAGGCAAACCTGGGGCGCCGTACTTGTTTCCCAACAGCCTCATCAAATTGCAGTCAATATGGCATGCCAAACGGATTCCCTACCGCATGATTGAAGGTATGACGCGAGACCTTAGCAAAATCGGGCAACTACCAGAATACAACGATTATTCGACGGTAAACCGCAGGGTCAACATGCTCACGTTTAATCTGGAGCCACCTCAGGGCGATAATATAATCGTATTCAGCGACGGAACAAGTATGCAGGTTGTTTCTGGCGGGGAGTATTTGCGTGAGAAATATGGCAAGAAGAACAGACGTTGGGTGCAACTCATTATTCTAGGCGATGCCAAAACACATGAACCGGTAAGTTATGAAGTGCACATCATTCAAGAATCAGAAGCAAGTAGCACAGAACGTCAACTTGCAGGGCTTTTAGAAGACGGTGTACCAGTTGTTGCGGCCGACGGAGACGGTGCGATGGATTCTAAACTATTATACGATTTTTGCAACAATCACGGAATTATGCCAATCTTCAAACCAGATGTGAATGCACGCGACGATACGGATTCTGAACTACGCAATAATGTAGTAAAGGAACGTAATAGACTCGGTTACAAATGTTGGGCGAAAAAGAACAGGTATGGTCCACGATGGCCGGCTACTGAAGGGATATTCAGTGCAATGAAACGTATGTTCGGCGAACAACTTGCCGCGACAAGCGAATTAGACATGTTGCAGGAAGCATCGTGCAAAATTTGGGCTTATCAACTACTCAAACGCTATGGCGAATTCAAATCGTGACCAGTTAACCATAACAAAGAAATCGAAGAGTTATGCAACACAGCAGGTTTGCGGGGCGAATCATTTATCAAGAGGGAAAAGCCCAGAGATAATCTTCGCGGCGCCCTTCATTACGAGATAGTTTCCAGCCTCGTCAATAACTTCTGCTTCGGTCCTTTTTGTAGAGGGATCGAATGGGCTGAATCTCAACTGCCTGCCGGTCTTTACAGCTCTTGAAGAAGCGAAGTCGAGTATTGCATTGTCTATTGGGTCGTTGTCAGAACGTCTTGATGCTTCAGCTGCATACCTAAGCACCTCATCTTCCCCAGTATTGAACGGACGTATCTTTTTCACAGTTATCTTATTCGTTGTCAGGGTCCCGGTCTTATCAAAGCAGAGTATGTTCATTGTTGAGGTTTCTTCTATTGAACTTAGCTTTGTTACCAGTACGTTCTTCTTGACAAGTTTTTCAGTTCCAAGTGCCATGGAGACAGTGAATGCTGCGGGAAGGGCTACAGGAACGGATGCTATGAATATCACAAGCATTAAAGAGAGAAGGTCCCCGAGATCTATTCTCAAGCTGGAAATTCCATATATAAACATTATTGAGATTATGACTATGTCTGCAAGTATCAGATATTTGGTGATGTTGAGCACGACCCCTTCCAGATGTGATACCGGGCTTGCGGAAGCGACTATCTCAGCAGTCTTTCCATAAAGTGTGTTGGTCCCTGTTGCAAAGACCATCACAGTTGCTTCTCCGCGTTTTATAACAGAACCGCTGTACGCCAGATCGCCATTGTTCTTGCTTACAGGAAGAGACTCTCCTGTAATTGGGGATTCGTCTGCCTCAAGTGATTCTGATTCAATGACTTTGCAGTCTGCAGGCACTATGTCCCCAATGCGCAGGCGCAGGACATCTCCTGGAACAATCAATCTTGATGATATTTTAACCCACGCCCCGGACCTGCGAGCACGCGAGTATGTGCTCAGCTTCTGCTTTAGCAGATCGATAGACTTATCTGCCTTGTACTCTTCAGCGAAGCCGGCAAGCGCATTGAATATGAGTAAGGCAAGCACTATGTAAAGATTGCGGAAGTTGTGGAGAAAATAAGATATCAATATGACAATCCATAAGAGGAGAGGAACCGGGCCGTAGAAACGCTTTAGAAATTTAAGAGCCGGATTTGGCTTCTTCTCCTTTAATTCATTGTATCCGTTTTCTGCTAGCCTTATCTGAGCTTCCTGTTCAGAAAGGCCTTCGTGGCTAGACTTGAGCATGCTCATGAGCTCGTCTGTAGCCATGCTTTTCGCATCATTGATGTCCATCAGATACCTTCAAGATACCTTCAATATAGAAAATATAAAAAAGGGCTTGCACTTAGCGCTCTTTTAGGATAAGATTTTAATAGTGGAGAGTGATATCAGATTATGGGTTTTTCGATTGTCAGGATAGGCGATGAGGTAAGCATATCTTTGCAGAGTCTGGTCACAGGAAGAGGATGTGTCATAGGACAAAGCGGATCAGGAAAATCCTTTCTGATAGGAAAAATATCTGAGGAGCTCTGCAGGCTTGGCATGCCTTTCTGCATTATAGATACGGAAGGGGAGTATGCCTCGCTGAAAAAGAAGTTTGAGGTTATTCTGGTCGGTGAGGAAAATGCTGACATAAAGTTCCCGACAGATTATTCGGAGCTGTTTGGGCTAAGCATAGAAAAAGGCATACCGGTCATAATAGACCTTTCAGATGTCATTGAGAAGAGTGATGAGGCCTATGCTGCCCTCTCTGCGCTTTATTCAGTTGAGGAGGAAAAGAGAAAGCCATATCTAGTTATAATTGAGGAAGCCGACAAATTCGCGCCGCAGATAATGCACAAAGGAATGAATATAATAGAGGAAATAAGCGTCAGGGGCAGGAAGCGGGGGCTGGGGCTGTTCGTTGCTACGCAGAGACCTGCTACAATAAGCAAGAATGTGTTGGCCCAATGCTCATACGGATTCATAGGAAAGCTGACAATTTCAAACGACCTGAATGCCATAAGCATACTGCTTGAAGGTAAGAAGAACTTCGAAGATGTTGTCAAGCTAAGCACAGGCGAGTTTCTCCCGTTCGGGCTGGATGCAAAGAATAAGTTCATGGTGGCTATGAGAGATGCGCCTTTGATGGGTTCTACGCCGAAAGTTGTGCTTCCGGATGTGAGCAACAAAGAGCTGGATCTTAGAGGCATGGTCAAGGCTTTGAGCGCTGAGAAAGATATTAAGAAAGCCAAAAGCCTGAATAAAGAAGACCTTCTGGTGATAAAGCCGAACTTCTCTGTGGATGATGCAAAGTCATATGCGCTTAAACTTTCGGAAAAGAGGTTCGTTGGTTTTGGAAAGATCCTTGAAGAGATCGATTCGATAGATGAGGTTTATTTACCAATAGCAAGCGCTAAGATCAGAGTGGGCACTGGGCGCAGGAATGAGTACAGAGAATACTATCTAGCGCTTAGCCCGAGGAAGAGGCCAGTCCTTTTCGGAAAGAAAGCAGATGAATGTGGGGATGATGTATCCATGCTTAGATTGAGTGAGGAGGAGAAACAAGTGCTCGGCGGGATAATAAAGAAGAGAAGGATATCTGTGGACAAGCTATCAGAGTCGCTTGGCATTGATGAGATTAGGATATCACGGATTGTTGGCAAGCTGGCCAAGAGCAGCAGGGTGTATGAAAATAATGGTTTAGTCTCAGGAAAGAGCTATGATAAATATCTCTCCGTAACAAATACAGAGACTGTGAGGGGTGAGGTTGGGGAGAAAATAGGGAGGGTGCTAGATAGGGAGAGTGTGGCAAATGCCTTATCAAATTATTTTCCAAGTGCTTTGCTTGATGGTCTCTCTACAATATATCTTCCTCTGTACAGGATTAGATTGAGGAGAGGAAACAAGATCAGGGAATTCTATTTTGATAGGGTCTCAGGAAGCCAGATAGCCTGGCTTGGATAATGAACACAATAAGATACGTCTCATTTTAGAAAAAGATTTAAATATCTTATCGTAAGTATGTATATACATAAATCTGTTATCTTAATAGCAACTGAGAGAGATCTCTTGCTTCTTAGCTTCTTGATTTGGAGCATTAGATACTCAATAATAGGAATTGTAGATTGAATATCTGGAAAGAATAATGTATTTATACTTAGGTGAATTGAATGGCAGAAAAACCACATATGAATCTGATCTTTATAGGACATATAGACCACGGAAAGTCCACAACGGTAGGAAGATTGCTTTATGATACAAAGGCAATCACAGAACAGGATATGAAGAAGCTTAAGGAGGAGGTAAGCAAGTACAATAGGCCTACTTTTGAATTCGCTTTTGTCATGGACCAGCTCAAAGAAGAAAGGGAAAGAGGAATCACAATTGACATAATGCATAGGGATTTCCAGACCCCAAAGTACTACTTCACAATAATAGATGCACCTGGACACAGGGACTTCGTAAAGAATATGATAACAGGAGCAAGCCAGGCAGATGCCGCAGTTCTTGTAGTATCAAGCGTTGACGGAGTTCAGAGCCAGACAAGAGAGCACGCATACCTTGCAAAGGTTCTTGGTATAAACCAACTAATAGTCGGGGTTAACAAGATAGACGCTGCAAATTATGACAGAGCAAAGTACGATGATACAAAGAGCAAAGTCGGAGAACTATTGAAGACAGTAGGATACAACCTAGAAAAAGTATTATTCATACCTTACTCTGCACTTGAAGGAATAAATGTATCTTCAAAATCAGAGAAGATTTCGTGGTACAGCGGACCGACACTTCTCGAAGCGCTTGATACATTGCAAGTACCACAAAAACCTCTGGACAAAGCACTCAGGCTTCCAATACAGGATGTATACAGCATAGCTGGATTTGGTACAGTTCCTGTAGGAAGAGTTGAGACAGGAGTGATGAAGCCAGGAGACCAGATAATAATAATGCCAGGAGGTGTAAAGACAGATGTAAAGAGCATCGAGATGCACCACACCCAACTGCAGAAAGCTGAGCCTGGAGACAATGTAGGATTCAATATAAAAGGCGTTGATAAGAAGAATATAAAGAGAGGAGATGTAGTAGGTCCGGCAAGCAACCCACCAACAGTGGCAAGCGAATTCACTGCACAGATAGTAGTGATAAACCACCCTACAGCAATAGCTCCAGGGTACACACCAGTATTCCACATCCACACAGCGCAGATAGCTGCAACGGTGACAGAGCTTGTAGAGAAGAAGGATCCAAAGACAGGGCAGACTCTCCAGAAGAATCCAGAGTTCATAAAAAATGGAGACGTAGCTATAGTCAAGATCAAGCCTACAAAGCCAATAGTGATCGAGAGGTACAGCGACTTCCCACAACTCGGCAGATTCGCAATAAGAGATATGGGGCAGACAGTCGCAGCAGGAGTCGTTCTTGACGTTGTCAAGAAGGAGAACTGATTAGTTTGGGGATTGAATGCCTACGGCAAGAATAAAATTGATCAGCAGGAGCAAATATGATGTTAGGAATATAGCAATGCAGATCGTAGAGATCGCAAAGGCTACTAACATCAAATTCAAGGGTCCAGTACCATTCCCAACAAAGCATCTTAAGATATCTACAAGAAAGACGCCTTGTGGAGACGGCTCTCACACCTTCGAGCACTGGGAGATGAGAATCCACAAATGGATGGTAGAGATTGATGGAAGTGAACAGGCAATCAGACAGGTTATGAGGATACCTGTTCCAGACACAGTCAGAATAGAGATTGCTTTGTCGTAATTAGTATGAGAGTTCTAAAGAAGATTGATTGGATCTCTTTTGTAAAAGTAAATACAGGAGTTTATGCGATCGTGGGGCTTATCCTTGGATTTCTTTACTACTTGAGCCCTTTAGCAAGTTCGATAGTATAATTCTATATCCAGTAGTATTTGCTATATTGGGATTTATTGCAAGTGCAATTATGGCATTTGTCTATAACATTATTTCTTCTAAAATAGGGGGAATAAAGTTAGAACTCAATGCCGAAGGAGATCAGAATATTTTGTATAAAATTGATACACTATCGTTAGCAAAGACAATGTTGGTAATATATCTGATAATCGGATTTGTTTATGGAATTATTACAATGATCTTTTTATATGTTACTGGAGCACAGATCTCCCAGATTTTGGTAAGTGGTATATCATATATGTTTACCAATCAAGAAGCGATCATTGCATATCCGATAGTATATACAATAATAGGATTAATAGCGTCTCTTGTTTGCGCGTTTGCTTATAATATTATAGCTTCAAAGATCGGTGGCATCAGCTTTAATCTTACAAGCACAGATAAATACCAAATGATAAATAGTATTGGGATAATGTCAGTAGCAAAGGTAAGTTTGCTATTTTATATGATAATTGGGCTCATTGTTGGCGGCATCTCCTTAATCACGATAAACGCATTAGCAATTATCATTATGTTAGTATTTCCAATCATAGGGTTTACAGGGGGAGCGGTCTTCGCAGTTATCTTTAATGTGACAACACCACTTGTTGGTGGCGTAGGCATCAGACTAGAGTAGTTTAATACCTGACTGAGCATCTCTCAACAAGCTTTTCGCCAAGTATAATGTCGCGCATTCTTTCTAGTTTAGAAGCCGGATAAGGGAGTATGGAACTAAATGAAGGATTAAGAGTTTTCCCTGGCACAAATTGTTGAATGTAATAGGATTTAGCTCCGCGTATGCTGTATGCTATCCTAAGAAGGTCTTCTGGAGTAACTATGCTGGGTGCAGCTGTTGTCCTGAACTCGTAATTTATTCTAGAGCCCATTAATATCTTGGCAGTTTCTGCAAGCTTGTCAGCCATTCCGATATCTACAATGCCTGTGGCTTTTTCCTGGGCTTCTTTTGAAAGAGGGGCCTTGATGTCCATAGCCACATAATCAACAAGTCTCTCAGTTATAAGATCCTTTACGAGTCTTGGGTTTGATCCGTTTGTATCCAGCTTCACTGATAAGCCAAGAGCCTTGCACTTCTTTATGAACTCTCTTAGATCCTTCTGCAGGGAGGGCTCTCCGCCAGTAATTTCCACTGCATCTATAAATTTCCTGCTCTTTTCAAGAAGCTCAAGTATCTCTTCTTCTGGATAGAGCCTGAGATTCTCTGCTTTCTTAAAGACAAGATCTGGATTGTGGCAGAAAGGGCATCTCAGATTGCATCCTGTTAAAAAAACAATAGAAGTAACCTTCCCGGGGTAATCTATGAGGCTTACCCTTTGGAATCCCCCGATCTCCATAGAATCTACTCAGGCTTCGCAGCAGCTTCTCGCCTTGTCGTACGTTTTCCTGTCGCCAAATTCCGCCTTCTTGCCTTCGTTCCACTGTGCAACAGGGCGCAGGTAGCCGACTATGCGGGAGTAAACTTCACATTTGGTTCTCTCGCCAGATAGCCCTTCAATCCTTTGCAATTCCACACTCTTGTTTTTATAGTCATTCATTTTTCCACCTTCTTAAGCAGGATTTCGTCGCATTTTGGACAGTATTCATGGGCTCCGGGAAGATATCCGTGCTTTGGACAGATGCTAAATGTTGGAGTTATGGTATAATATGGAAGCCTGAAATTCTCAGCCACCTTCTTCACGAGCTGTTTTGTAGATCCTGCAGAAGGCATCGACTCGCCCAGAAATAGATGCATCACTGTTCCACCAGTGTATCTGGCCTGAAGATCATCCTGAGCAGATAATGCTTCAAAGAGATCATCAGTATGCCCTACAGGAAGATGCGATGAATTTGTGTAATAGGGAGAAGCGCCTCTCTGGAACTCGGCTTCGTTTGCGACCCTTATTGTCTTGTATTTTTCCTTATCTCTCGCCGCTAATGCATATGCTGTGCTCTCTGCAGGAGTTGCCTCGAGGTTGTATATGCTGTTAGTCTCTATCTGATAGTCTTCCAATCTCTCCCTCATGAAATCCAATACCTTCACTGCAAAGGATTTCCCTTCTGCTGTTGTTATGTCCTTTCCTATGAAGTTTATGCATGCTTCATTCATACCCACTATCCCTATTGTCGAGAAGTGGTTCTTCCAATAGCCACCGTACGCTTCCTTTATCTCGCTAAGGTAATATTTTGAATACGGGTATAATCCGGATTCTGTGAGGCGCTCGATGAACTTCCTCTTGGCTTCGAGGCCGCTCTTTGCTGTATCCATCAGAGTTCCCAGGCTGCCGAAGAAATCAGTTTCGTCTTTTGAGAGGTATCCTATCCTTGGAAGGTTTATTGTAAATACGCCGATTGAACCTGTGAGGGGATTAGCTCCGAAAAGTCCTCCGCCCCTCTTCCTGAGTTCCCTCGTATCAAGCCTCAGGCGGCAGCACATGCTCCGCGCATCTTCAGGATTCATGTCGCTATTGATAAAGTTCGAGAAGTATGGAATGCCGTACTTTGATGTCATCTCCCATATCGGATCATAAACAGGATTCTCCCAATCGAACTCCTTTGTTATGTTGTATGTTGGTATAGGGAAAGTAAAGACCCTCCCTATGGAGTCGCCTTCAGACATTATCTCTGCAAATGCGCGATTTACCATGTTGACCTCTTCCTGAAAATCACCATACTTTGCATCGATTAGCTTTCCGCCGATTATCACAGCCTCATTCTTCATGTGCTCTGGAACTTTGAGATCCAAGGTTAAGTTTGTAAATGGAGTCTGGAATCCGACTCTTGTCGGAACATTCATATTAAAAATAAATTCCTGCATTGCCTGTTTTGCTTGCTCGTGACTAAGGCCGTCATATCTTATGAAGGGAGCAAGATACGTATCAAAGTTTGAGAATGCCTGGGCTCCGGCGCTCTCTCCCTGCAGCGTATAGAAGAAGTTTACTATCTGCATCAATGCTGTTCTGAAGTGCCTTGCCGGCTTTGATGATACCTTGCCTGAAACCCCACCGAATCCCTTTATCAGAAGATCACGCAGATCCCAGCCCACACAGTACGGACCGAGGAAATTCAGTTGATGGATGTGAATGTCTCCATTAACATGCGCATTTTTCACCTCTTCAGGATATACCTTGTTAAGCCAGTACTTTGTTATGACCTTAGAATTTAGGTAATTGTTAAGCCCCTGTATGGAGTAATCCATATTTGCGTTTTCCTTAACCTGCCAATCTTTTCTCCCTATATAATCGTCTATCAGCTCTATGTCCTTGATCATTGAGACGGTCTCCCTGAGCCCTTCGTGCTGTTTCCTGTATAATATGTAGAGCTTGGCGAGGTCTTTGTCTCCGGAGTCCATCAAGACTTTCTCTACCATGTCCTGTATCTCCTCTACGCCAATCTTCTCTTCTCTGGATCTGAGTATCTTATCAATCTTGCCTGTCAACCTTTCCGATTCCAACTCTGCCTTTTCATCATTGTACCCGGAGGATTTCATGGCCTTTGATATCGCATTTTTAATCTTTGACCTTGAGAACTCCACCCGAGACCCATCCCTTTTGATAACATACGAGACCATATATACACCACAATCGGTTGTATTTGAATAATTAGTACTCTACAAGATATAGGTATTTAAGCATTGATTGAACCAATGAAGAATTTTCGGTATGTTCTTTGCGCGGATCTTTTAATAGGGTTGCAGTATCTGTTTTGATACTCGTCTTAAAGGCAATATTAATAAGAGGGACTAGCCATGTTATATCTGTGAGCGTATGGCAAGTTCGATACAGGATTGCCCTGTTATTGTTGTGGCGCATGTTCTTGGCAAGAAGTGGAGCATACCTATAATAGAAGAGATAGCGCTTTCCGAAGGCGAGGTGCAGTTCAATACCCTTAAGAGATCGCTGAAGGGCATAACTGCCAGAAATCTGAGCGAGTCACTTGGCACGTTGAGAGCGGAAGGCATAATCAGAAAGAGAAGAGTGATTGTCAACAACGTAGGTTACGCAAGATACAATCTTACAAAGAAGGGCGCATCTGTCAAGAAAGTGATAGATGGAATGAAGGAGCTCGGCATAGAATGGTATGGAACAAACCCTAATTGCAAGAACACGAAATGCAGCAATTGTGCATATCTTACCAATGTCAGCAATTGATACCACAAAAGCTTTTATTCTAATCTAATTATCAGTATTATGGACTCTTTAGATAATGAGATCTTATCCAGACTCGAGAAGAATTCCAGAAAGCCGTTCCTTTCGATAGCAAAAGAGATTGGGGTATCTGAGGGTACTGTGCGGAAGAGAGTCAAGGAGATGATTAAGGAAGGAGTCATAAGAAAATTCACAATACTTCGCGGATCCAAGGAAGGCGTTAAGGCCTTTGTCCTTATAAAGACAAGCAAACGCACAAAAGAGATAGCCAAAAAGAGCGCTTCGCTTGAGAGCGTTAACAATGTTTATGAGATATCCGGAGCTTTCGATGTTATAGCGTATCTCGAGGCTTCGGTGGTGGAATCGATAAACAATGATGTTGATAAGATACGGGAGATGGAAGGGGTTGTAAGCACAACGACACACTTCGTCCTTAACAACGTGAGCGGGAAATCCCACGCCATTTATGGGTGGGATGAAAGCGAACCGCAGAACAAGAAGATATAAAAATTTAGGAACATATAGATAAAATAGATGGCGAACATGGAACTGGCAAGGG
>JAJZJV010000032.1 GCA_021809925.1 Microcaldota archaeon
AATAGAGAAGCCTAAATTCGCAAAGAAAGCAGAGAAGCATATCGCAAGGTGGCAGAGAATAATCGCAAAAAGGCACAAAGGCTCAAAGAGGAGAGAAAGTGCGAAGTTGAAACTACAAAAGAAATGGGAAGATGTTGCAAACCAGTCAAACGATTTTGCACATAAGCTATCGGGCAAACTGGTAAATTCAGGATACACATCATTTGCTGTGGAAAACCTTCACATTCAGAACATGGTAAGGAATCATCGCCTTGCGCAATCAATCCATAACGCTTCATGGAACAGGTTCATAAACATGCTTTCGTACAAGGCTGAAAGTGCTGGTATGAAAGTAATAAAGGTGGATGCAAGGAACACCTCAAAAGAATGTAGCAACTGCGGCAACATTCAGGATATGCCGCTGTCGGAAAGGACATACAACTGCAACAGATGCGGTATGCGGTTGGACAGGGACATAAACGCATCAATAAATATATTGCATAGAGCAACTACCCTCGGACAGAGGGGAAGTCACGCTCAGGGAAAGGATGCAAGACCTCGACAGGAGGCAGTCCTCGAGGAACTGAGAACCGATAAAACACATCCTTTGCGGGATGCAGTGATTGCATGACGCAGAGGAAGCCCACACCGTTTACGGGTGGGAGGATATCACGTATATAATGCTTGTATTGGTGCGATGATGAAGGTAGCTCTTCTGGGACTTGAGGGCAATTTTAGTAGGAGTACCGGGCTAGGTGCTCCGGTATATATGTATGAGCTTTACAATCACCTGAAGAAACTTAGCCATTTGGATCGGTTCGAGATAGAAAAAATAGAGTATGGGAGGATCTCTGCAGGTGACCTCAAATTACTCAATGAAGGGTTGGGATGGCTGTATCTGGTATTTAAGAGCGCTCTCGAAGATTATTCTGCTTTTGATATACTTCACAAAGTTGACATAAAACCAATATTCCCTTACAACAGGGGCAATGCGATATTTGTAACTACTGCACATGATTTCCAGCCGATTCTCGCCCCTGAACTTGATAGAGATATGGAGAAGGGCATCGGAAACAGGCTGAGGCTTTCGCTTGAGATAAGGTACAGCCTCAGGCTAGCCCTCAGGTCGGACTTTCTTACAGCTAATACCACTATGACAAGGGATGATGCTATTGCCCTTGGATTTGATAAGAGAAGGATATTTGTTGCACCACATGGAATAGACGAAAGGTATAGAGACCAGATTAAAAAAAGAAAGAATAAGGAGTACACTGTAGGATATATAGGATCCTTCAGATACAGGAAGAACCTTCCATTTGCTATAAAGGCATTCACCAAGACCGAAGGAAAGATGCGCTTCGAGGTGTGGGGAAAGAAAGCATATGATTATGGCGAGATTGAATCCCTTGCGAGGAATGATAGAAGAATAAAGTTCATGGGCTTCGCTCCTGAGGATAAGATAGTTGACATATATGATGGGTTTGATGCATTTGTCTTCCCTAGCTTTTACGAAGGAGAGGGTCTTCCAATATTAGAAGCTCAGGCGAGGGGGTTGCCTGTTATCATATACAAAGGTGGCAAGATTGCAAAGGAAATAAGAAAATATTGCTACGAAGCCATGGATGAGGAGGAGATGGCTGCGATCATAGCAAGATTAAAAGAGGACGGATACGAAGGTAAAAGGAGGGATGATGCGATTAGGTATGCGAGAAGCTTTACCTGGGAGAATACTGCGAGGAAGACTCTTGAAGCGTATGAAGAAATGATAAGGTTAAGATGAGCGATATGCGAAGGCCATTGTATATAATAGGAATTGACTCTGCTGCAAAATGGATAATAGAGGAGCTAAGGGACAGCGGATACAGATTGAAGGGATTTGATGGATTTGAGGAGAATGGATTTCTAAAGGAGATGGAGTCGACCCTGCCCCCAATGACAGGGCCTGCATGGCCTTCCATATATACTGGAGCCTCTCCAAGAGAGCATGGAATACCAGATTTCTTCAAAGTGAGAAAGGATTACGGCAAGGAAGTCACATTCTATGATCCTTCGATAAAGCCACCGTTCTGGGATGTTCTTGCTGATAATGGAATTACATCGCTGCTTGTGACTCCAGCAATGGCACTGCAACTAAGCAAACATAAAGAGGTTGATATGATAACAGGGTTTCCTTTGCCGCCTAGATTTGGATCTGAGAAACTGAGGATTGCTGCAAAGAAGTATGGGTTCGAGGGAGAGATAGAAGACATAGAATCTGGTGGAGAAAGAGTTGGGATTGAAGCCAAAATAAAAAAAGGCGAGATCACATTGGCAGAAGCATCTAAAGAGTACAGAGAGAACATAAGGAAGAGGGCGATGCTCAGCCTGGATCTTATGAAAAAGAAGAGTTATGACTTAGTCTTTGTATGCTTTACAGAAACAGATAGGATGCAGCATTTCTCACTGAATAAGAAAGAATGGATGAGCTACGTTGGGCCTTTGTATGAGGCGATCTCTGATTTCATGCTTGAGATCCAAGCAATAGCCAAGAAGAGAGAGGGATCTGTAATATTACTGTCTGACCATGGGGCGCAGCCAGTAAAGGAAAAATTTCTGATCAATGCATGGCTTGCGAGGAATGGGTACGCTAGGCTTAACAAAGAAATTACCTCGGAAAGCGAAGAGAAAGGCAATGTTAAATACGCAATAAGAGAAAGGCTCATGAAAAGCAAGCTTAGATCTCTCTATCATAAATCACCAGAGCATGTTAAGAAGGTTGTGAGGAAGGTGCTGCAGAAAGGATTCTCCGGAGGCGGAGGCGGAGAGTATACGCGTATACACGACTTCGATTTTGACATGAAGCAGACACATGCATTCGCATCTACGGCATATGGTATCATGTCAATGGTGTTTATAAATGATTCCAGATTTGAGAAGGGAATAATCAAGGCAAAGGAAAAAAAGAGATTGAAGGCAGAGCTCAAAGCAGAGCTCATGAAGATCCGTGGCAGTGATGGTAAACAAATAATAAAGGAAGTTATTGATGCAGAGCCATATTACCGCAGTGAAAGATTCTTTATAGCTCCAGACCTTCTTGTCGAAGCTGCGAAGGGCTACATCTTAGACATATTCAATTACTCAAACAATACGTACTTCATGACCCCAGAGATTGCAAAGAGCGGAGACCATGAACGAGAAGGGATATTAGGTATGCTTGAGTTCTGTGGCAGGAGGGCCAAGCCGCGCAGAAAATATGTGGTTGAAGATGTATATGGCATTGTAATGGATCATTTTTCACTGTAGACTGATATAATGAAGAGGGATTTTAGGGAGAGGGTGCTTTACCGGCTCGAGAGGAAGTATGGAGGAAAGATACATACTCAGCTTGTACATAAGAATATGAGAGAATTGTTTGTCGCAGTATTGCTATCTCCTCAATGCACAGACAAACAGATCAACAGAGTAACTCCCTGGCTGTTTAAAAGATATAAGAGCTTCAAAGATTATGCTGATTCAGATATTGAGGAGCTTCAGCATTATCTTAGTGGCGTAAACTATTACAAGACAAAGGCTAAGAATCTAAAGAAGGCATCAGCCATGATAATTGCCAATTTTGGAGGAATGATCCCTAATACGCTAGAAGAACTGATGACACTTCCAGGAGTGGGCAGGAAGGTTGGAAATGTTGTACTGAATGAGGGATATGGTATTGATGAAGGAATTGCTGTGGATACACATTGTGCAGTTGTAGCCAGGAGGCTTGGTTTGAGCAAACATAGAGATCCAAGCAAGATAGAAGTAGATCTATTGATAAAATTTCCCAAAAGGGATTGGGGAAAGATCTCAAATTTATTCATAGAACTGGGGAGAGATACTTGCAAGGCAAGGAATAAGGAATGCGAACGGTGCGTATTGAAAAGCATGTGCCCGAGCAGCGAGGCGAGAAAGTAGTTATGGGAGATATTCCTTGTTTTTTATCTTTTCGCGTATGTAATCGTCGACGAATGTAAGCCTTGGCCCTTGAAGCGCATCCTGTTCAAGCTTCTTCTTGCTCTTGATCATTCTCTCAAGCTCAACGACCCATTCCTTGTGCTTTTTTATCCACTCGTAATTAAGCATCTCCTGGGCCCTTTTCAAGTCTATATCGTTTGCATGTATTGTGAGCTTATTCAAGAACTCGTATTTGTCCAAGTCAGACATTGTAACTCCAAGAAATCTTGCTTCAGGAGTTGCGACATCATTGCCTATATACGCGAGGTTTATACTGCCTGTCTTTATTGTCCAGTAGATATACCATCCCCATGCATCAGAATCAGTAAAGACATAGACTGGAAGGCCTTTGTCAGCAAGTTTTCTGATAAGCCTTCTTGTCCCTCGTGCTGCCTGGCCCTGTGGAGTTATTAATATCGCATTCTCCTTCTTCCAGAAACCGTCTTCGTTGAGCCTTTGCCACAATGCATCTTTCTCAACTACAAGGACATATTTTGCCTTGACATCAACAAATTCTATGTCGTTGTCGACATCGCTCGGTATTGCCCAGCCGCTTCTTCCCTGCTTTGCGCAGTCTATCTCAAGACGCTCGTTTCCGAATGTGTCGAGAACTGTAATAGCTCCGGCAAGTACACCTTTCCTGTTTGCATTGAGATTTAGATCTTCCCTCTTCAAGGAGAGCGCTACTTCAAGATCCTCTATAAGGGGATTGGACTCTGCCTGTTCGCTGAATATGTTCTCATCGACATCCTCTTCCAGCGAAAACTTGAGCTGGTAAAAAAGACCCCTTATTGTAGTGTGAAGGTTCTCGGTAACGAATTTGTGGCACTTTGCAGCTATTGCTATAGTCTGCATGAAGCGCTTTGACTGTGCCACGTTCAGGAAATTTCTCTCTTCCTTTGTATTGCCAAGGGTCAGATAGCCCTCTTTTGTATCGTATAACACATTTGACCTGGTCCTGCTAAGCGTTACGAATTTTGGGCTGTTGCCTTCATTTATCTCATGAAGCAGATTCTTCCCAAGAGCCTCCAGTCTCTCCTTTGAATCAGGATGCTTCCCACTATCCTCTTCTTTGTCCCTCTTTCCTGCCATAAAAAGACCTTATTTCCTATTCTTCGCCTCTTCCCTGCGCTCAGTTTCAACAACCAGAGGCTCTTTCTCTTTTGAATCATTAAGTATGTAATGCCTCAGCCCCTTTACCATTGCATCTCGCCTTGGACTCTTCCTAAGAGCCACATCTAGAACATCTGCAATATTCTTTGCTGGTATTATCTTTATCTTCTTTAAGTTAGCTTTGTTAATATTGATATCTTTTGCGTTGCTTTCGGGTATTATCGCGTATTTCATCCCTGCATCTATCGCGGCACTGACCTTGTTTGTGACTCCCCCTACAGGAAGCACATCGCCCCTTACGGATAGAGAACCAGTCATCGCAACTTCCTGGTCTACAGGTATGCCTTCGAGTGCAGATATCACCGCGACTGCTACAGATATGGAAGCACTGTCGCCTTCAACGCCTTCGTAAGTTTGAAGGAACTGAACATGAACATCATAATTTGCCATGTCCCTGCCCATATGCCTCTTTATTATTGCGCTGATGTTCTTCACTGCTTCTTTGGCTATCTTGCCAAGCTTGCCAGTAGGTATCAATTTACCCTCGGTTTTAGAACTTGCCGGAGTGATCTCTGCGACTATAGGAAGAACTATTCCTGCAGACAAATAAGAAGAGCCAACTATTGCAAGCCCATTTACCCTGCCTATTGCAAAGCCAGAAGTCTTGAATATTTTATAATCTTTTCTATAATCGAGAGATTGCTCTACGAACTGCGCCTCTATCGGCCTTGCGAGCCTCATCGCTTTCAAGACTTCCTCTCTTGTCACTACCTTTTTATTGTTTTCCACAGCTATGTCTCCAGCAGCTCTTATCAGCCCACCAAGATCTCTCAGTATGAGCGTTAAGCGGTTCTTCCTTCCGCTCCTTCTCTTGGCCTCTTCTACTATTTCCATGCACGCTTCATAATCAAACGGAGGTATCTTCTTATCTTTTTTTATCTCCTGTGCTATGAACTTTATCAGTTTCTCTTTATTAGCATCAGTATCTGGCATAGAGGATTCCATATATACCTCGTACCCATATCCCCTTATCCTTGATCGCAATGCTGGATGCATCTTCTGTATATCTTGAAGGTTTCCTGCAGCAACAAGTATGAAATCGCAAGGTACAGGCTCGGTCTTGACTATTGCTCCAGAACTCAGCTCGCTCTGCCCAGTTATGCTGTACTTTTTTTCTTGCAGTGCTGTCAGTAATTCTTGCTGCGATCTTGCTTCCAGATCGGCAACCTCATCTATGAAGAGTACGCCGTTGTTAGCCCTGTGTATAGCTCCGCTCTCGACTCTGAGATGAGGTGGAGTACCCAGACCCCCAGACTGGAGAGGATCGTGTTTTACATCGCCAAAAAGAGCGCCTGCCTTTGACCCGGTTGCATCCACAAATGGGGCATGTGACATCCCTGTATTATCTACGATTAACTTAGGCTCGTTAGAATCGAATGCGCCTGGAAGTATGCCGCCTGCGCGCCTGAAGCCATTGACAAACAGTACAACAGTTCCGATAAGAAATGTTCCGGCTATGAGAACTGCCATTATTAACGTTGGCACTAATGAGGTAAATGAGATTATGAGAAGTATGGCCACAATGAATATCAGTATTGGAAAGATGTTTGTGTTTTGATGCTGGGAATCGGCCCTCATTTTTACTCTTTCTTTATTTACAAGCTGCCTTCCCTGCCCGTCAGCGAGAGGTTTGTTTGAGGCCTGTGGATCAGGATATGTCTGGACTATCTTAACCATAGGGTTGTTCTCGTTATTCGAGTTTTTGTAAACCAGGACATCTTCCAATGAAGCTATTGGGAGCAGTTCTGCCATGGCCTGGGCGAGCATCGTCTTTCCAGTTCCAGGTTCTCCTATGAGAAGAACATTTCTATGCTGTTTTGCGGCCTTTTTTATTATCATTACCGCATTTTCCTGCCCTATTACCTGGTCTAGCATCGTTGTAGGTATCTTGATCTCGTTGGTCGTCTTGAATCGCTTCATAAAAATCATGATTTTTGCAATGTTCTCCCATACTATATTATTATTAAGCTTTTTAACCCTTTTTACTAACATTAGTACGGTTGATTCGCGCTTTGTTCTGGATAATCAGCTTATTAAAGGAATTGTGGAATAACGGAAGTTTTACAGTTGAGGGAAAAGAGGCGTTTAGAGTTTGGGGAAAAGAATTTTAGGAATTGCTCTAAACGCTTGGATAGATATAAATGCAACTATTTATAAATTCTTCTAAATAATTAATCACTCCTTGTACAATGGAGCCCTCACATTTACTGCAGAACAGACATTCTCAAGAAAAAGTAGTTACATACTAGTTAAAAAGGTTTATAGTGAAGTAAATCTGAGTGGTCATATGAGATTTGATCGGTTGATGGCGATTATTGCGCTGGTTGCAATAATTGTATTAGGAATAATTGTTGTATTGATATATGGATCGCGAGCTCCTCAGGAGAGTTATGGTTCGATAACGCTCTCTGCCACCGGAGTTGCGTCAGGATTTCCTTCAGAAGGAGAGATAGTGCTTTTTGTGAATGGGACTGGAATGACAACTGTAGCTGCGGAAGAGAATCTTTCTTTGACTATATCAAGATTAAACATTACGATGTTGCCATACCTACATAATAATGCCAGTAAGATAAAGACCATCTCATATATTCTTACAAAAAGATACAACCCATCTGCATACGAAGCCTCTGAGACTCTTGATGTCCTTGTCCCCGAGGTCGGAAACGTTACAGGCATCTTGGAAAAGGTTGCCTCATTGAACAATACATATATCATAAGTGTATCTTCTGGGCTGTCGAGCAGTGATATAAGCACATTGAGAAATGAGTCCCTCTCGCTTGCATTGCAGAATGCGACAGGCCAGGCAGAGATATTGGCGAATGGTGCGGCGTTAGAAGTATCAAACATTAGCGTTGGAAGATACTATGTGTATCCTTATGCCTCGTTTGGACTGGGCGCTTCTTCACCAACATCGACCAGCTCGAAAGGAGGATCCTCGTTTTTCGAGGGCACAGATGAAGTTGTCGAGCAGATTACAGTGACATTCAGGTATGAGCTGAGGTGAGAGGATTAGAGGATTTGTTTTTGCCTGAGCCATTTAAACTGATGATAATAAAATATTATCCTTCAGTATTATATGGGAGAATATGAACAGAGACGAACAAAAAACAGGGAAGAGGCGAAGAAATGTGATGCTCCTATCAGTAATTGGAATATTGCTTGTCTCAATCCTTGTAGAGATAATCTCTTATTTTAATGTGATAGATTTATACAAACCGATGCTCTACGCCATCACTATAATAACAATAGGGATCCTGGTAATAGAGATAGTTAGCAGAGGAATACGCAGATATATCGAATACAAAGGAATTAGCAAGGAGGCAGGCAAGGTATCGGATCTCTTCAGAGTCATAACTTATTCTATCCTAGTTATAGTGGTGCTTGGGACACTTAACATCAACGTCACAGGATTGCTCCTGAGCGCTGGGTTTCTTGGCATAGTGGTCGGACTGGCAGCCCAGACGACACTGGGCAACGTTTTCTCGGGATTATCATTGATCATAGCGAAGCCCTTCAGGCCGTCGGATTTTATAACAATACATGCGTGGCAGGCGACAGTGCAGCCACCCTCTTACCTGCATCAGGAATTCATACCAGGATATAGTGGAGTTGTTGCAAGCATAGGATTGATGTATACAAGATTGATAGATGAAAATGGCACTCCGATATATATACCAAACAGCACAGTTAATGGGGCCCTTGTAATAAACCACCATAGATCTAAGGCAAGGATGATTAAGATTAGCTTTGATGTTCTTATCTCGACGCCTATAGATGTCATAGAAGGAGAGATCAAAAAAATAATGAAAAGTGAGGGGATTGAGAGCAATGATTGGGCCATGGATATAGAGACCCTCAGCAGCACAATATATGTAATTACAGTGGAAGTCAGAGTGCTAAGCGGAAAGGAAACAAGAATGAAGGGGAAGATATTCAAAGCTATTGTTGAAAGAGTGCAAGAACTTGAAAAGAAGAAAAAAAGGTAAGTTGGTGTATAGTGTAGAAGTAAAGAATGTTACAAAGACCTTCTCGAAGTTCACAGCGATATCTGATGTTTCATTTTCTGCACATGAGGGAGAATCTACCATAGTACTCGGTTCTAATGGAGCAGGAAAAAGTACGCTCCTGAAGATAATTGCCGGGCTTTACAGACCGACAAAGGGTATGATAAAGCTATTCGGAAATGCCCTTGACGCAAGGACAAGGGACGAGCTTAGCAGGAGGTTCTCTTTCTTGGGTGAGAATTATGCACTTTATGATAACCTCTCAGTTAGGGCGAATATCTCCTTTTTCGCTAAGCTGTATGGTGTCGGCGATGCAGAGAGGAGAATAAAGGATATTCTTGCAGAGCTTGATGCATTGGAGTACCTAGATAGGAAGGTTGGGGAGCTTAGCAGGGGTACAAAGCAGAAAGTTGCGATATGCAGGGCCCTGATAAATGATCCGGAGATGCTTCTTCTTGACGAACCGACAGCATTCCTTGACCAGAATGCGTCAGAGACCCTTCACAAGATGCTTGAAAAATTATCATCAAAGAAAGTGACCATACTTTATGCCACACAGAGGCTGGAAGAACTTTATAAGATAAAGAGCAATGTCATCTTGATAGAATCAGGAAGGATAACGGCTTCAGGCACACTGAGCTCAATAATGAGAAAGTTGGGCAGTATAGAAGTGGAGGTTGCTCTTATAAACAAGCTGGGAAGAGAAAGTATGAGGAGATTATTCGGCAAGTATGAGCTTTCATATGGCTCTGGAAGCCTACTAAGGGCAAAGGTTAAGAGCATCAACGAGATACCAAGGCTGATAAGAGAGATATCCCATGAAGGCGGGCTGATAATAAACGTAAATTACATCAGCAGGAATGTTGGGGAATTGATGAGGAGAGGCAGCTGATGAGAAGCTCTAGCATATATAGCCTGGCAATAAAGGACATCAAGGAAGCGTTCAGCAGCATAGAGATATATGGGCCAATGATATTCATACCCTTATTCTTTGCAATAACGCTGCCAATATTCACTATTTACATATCGATTTATGCGGGACCACAGCTTGCAAGCAGAATATTGGGGATTACTGCACAGATAACACAGAGTGCTGGCAGATTCTATTTCATATCTTTTTTCTCGGTAAATATATTGGGCCCAATCTTTCTTACTATGCCGATAATAACAGCCTCGGTCATAGCAGCAGACAGCTTTGCTGGGGAGAAGGAGCGGAAGACTGCAGAGTCCCTGCTCTCTACTCCGATCACAAATGTTGAACTTATATTAGGAAAGACGCTTGCATCGCTTATACCTGCAATAATGCTTACGGTAGTTATATTCCTGATCTACGCATCGATAACGAATTACCTTGTATTCAGTGACTTTGGTAAGAGCATATTCCCGAACACAAGCTGGTATATGATGATGTTGAATGCGCCTTTTCTGGCCCTCACCACAATAGGTCTTGTGGTCATCGTTTCATCGAGAGTGAGGGGAGTGAAGGAGGCACAGCAGATAAGCGCATTGCTAATATTGCCTATACTCGTAATACCTTTTATCTCAGTTTTTAACATAGTGAAACTGGGCTTTGGGTTCTTTCTAGAGATGCTTCTGATTCTCATGATAACAAGCGCTGCTATAATCTATGCTGGAGTGAGGATATTTGAGAGGGAGCATTTTATTAGTGCTTGAGCCAGATAATAAAGAGTATGCTTATCTGCTGCTAAACTTATCCGCAGTGTGACATCCTCCAACGACTAAAGGTCGTTGGCTTCCCTGCATTTGCAGGGTATGTTCTCAGTTCCTCGAGAGTCGCCTCCTGTCGAGGTCTTACATTCTCTCCCTGAGCGTGACTTCCCCTCTG